>JAUMXF010000006.1:0-9715 GCA_030529235.1 Pseudomonadota bacterium | reverse complement strand
GACATCCGCTTTCTGGTGAACCCCGGACCGTACCGGGCCAGAAACATGCGCATCGAGGGCGACTGGTCCAACGCCTCCTATTTTCTGGCCGCCGGAGCGGTAGGCAGGGTGCCGGTCACGGTTACCGGACTGCGCCGCGATTCGGCCCAGGGCGACCGCTTCATGGTGGACATACTGGAACGCATGGGCGCGCGCGTGCTGTGGGATAAAGACGAAGTGACGGTCTTTCCTTCGACCCTGCACGGCGTGGACGTGAACATGAACGCCTGCCCGGACATCGTGCCCACGGTGGCCGCCGTGGCAGCCTTCGCCCGGGGGGAGACCGTCATTTCCGGGGCCGCGCACCTCGCCATCAAGGAATGCGACCGCATTCAGGCTCCGGTGGCGGAGCTGTCCAAGGCCGGAGTGGACATCACGGCCCGGGCCGACGGCATGGCCGTTCGCGGCGGGCCGTTTTACGCGCGCGCGGAACTCTCCGCTCACGGCGACCATCGCATGGCCATGAGCCTTTCGCTTCTGGAACTGGGCGGTGTGGCGGCAAGCCTGGACACCCCGGCCTGCGTGGCCAAATCTTTCCCGGATTTCTGGACGGCGTGGACGCTGATCCGCCGGGCCAACGGAGTGCCCCATGCGCTTTGACGCGCCCTCCCGCATGGTGGTGATCGGCGCCAGAGGACAGATGGGCCGCCGCTTCGTCACAGCCTTCCTCCGCGCCGGACACCGGGTGGAGGAATTCGATCATCCCTTGGACGCCAAGGCCCTGCCCCGGGCCGTAAGCGGCGCCGATCTGGTTCTTCTGTGCGTGCCCGTCACCGCCATGCGGGAAGTGGTGGCAGTCGTGGCTCCGCATCTCTTGCCGGAAACGATTCTGGCCGACATCTGCTCCCTCAAGATCGCACCTCTGGAAGCCATGCTCGCGACCACGCACACGCCTGTAGTGGGCACGCATCCCCTGTTCGGACCGGAGACGGCCGGGCCGGATCTGCGTGTGGCGCTGGTGCCGGGGCGCGGCCGGAAGGCCCTTGAAGATCTCGGCCGCCTCTTCCGCACCCTCGGATTTTCCACCTTCACCACCACCGCCGAAGAACACGACCAAGCCATGAGCTATGTGCAGGGGCTCAATTTCGTGACCACCGTGGCCTATCTGTGCGCCGTGCCGCCGGTCAGGGATATGGAGCGCTTCTTCACTCCGTCCCTTGCCCGGCGCGTGGACGCGGCGGCCAAAATGATCAATCAGGACGCGGAACTCTTCACCACTCTGTTCGAAGCCAACCCACGCAGTCTGGAAGCCGTGCGGCTGTTCCGATCCTACCTCAATGTGGCCGCGGGCGGCGATCTGGAACTTCTGAGCCAGAAGGCCCGGCTGTGGTGGCAGGAAACCAGAGGAAAGAAAGAGAAAAAGTAGAGAAGCCTCTCCGGAAATGGCCTGCCTTTCTCCGAAGAAATGCCAGGCCGTTGCCGCAAACGCGGCTCCAAGGAGAATGCTTACGCTGGACGCTGCCGGACCAGCCAGCATCCCGCCAGAATGACGGGCACGCTCAGCCACTGCCCCACCGTCAGCGTGAAATCCGCCTCATAAGCGGCTTGCGGGGTTTTGAAAAATTCCAGGACAACGCGGAAGCCAAAAACCAGGATCAGACACCATCCGGCCAGGCCCCCTTTGCGGCGGCCAGCTTCGCTCCCGGAGACAGCACCAAGGAGCAGGGCGGTCACGCCATAGGCCAAAGCCTCATAAAGCTGCGCCGGGTGCCTGGGCAATGAATCCACCCGCTCGAAAATCACGGCCCAGGGCACGGCAGTGGGCAGGCCCACGATTTCGGAATTCATGAAATTGCCCAGCCGGATGCACATGCCCCCCAGAACCGCCGGAACGCTCAGCCGGTCCAGCAGCCAGAACGGATCGGCCCGGCCGGAGCGTTTGAAAAACAGCCATGTGCCAAAAACCAGGCCGGCGGCTCCGCCATGACTGGCCAGCCCGCCCTCCCAGACTTTGAGTATCTCCAGCGGCCGGGAAAGATAAAAGGCCGGTTCGTAAATCAGGCAGTGTCCGAGCCGCGCGCCGACCACCACGCCGATCACGATATAGCCGAACAGCCGGTCCGCTTCCCCCGGGTCATACCCCGCGCGGGCATACGCCCGGCGCATGAATATGAGGCCCTGCCAGAAGGCGACGGCGAAAAATATGCCGTACCAGCGTACGGTTACGGGCCCCAGAGAAAAAGCCGTGGGGTCGGCGTTCCAGTGAAGCATGATCACTCTCTGACAGCGGAAGTCAGCGCATGAGCAGCAGGCTCAGGGCCATGACCGCCATGCCTCCCGCCAGACCAAACAGGCTGTCGTGTCCCTTGCCGTAGGCCCGGCTGGTGGGCAGCAGTTCGTCCAGACTGATGTAGACCATGATCCCGGCCACGCCGCCGAAGAGTATTCCCATGAAATGCGCGGGTACGGCCGTGCCGCCGGAGAAGAGAAGAATCCCCAGATAGGCCGCGACCGCACCCACGGGCTCTGCCAGGCCGCTGGTCAGGGAGCAGAGAAAAGCCTTTTTGCGGTCGCCCGTGGCGTAGTAGATGGGCACAGCGACGCTGATTCCTTCCGGGATGTTGTGCAGGGCGATGGCCGCCGCGATGACCAGCCCCAGACCGGGCTCCTGCAAGGCGGACAGAAACGTGGCCAGCCCTTCGGGGAAATTGTGGATGCCTATGGCCAGGGCAGTGAAAAGCCCCATGCGCATGAGCGGCCCGTTGCGGGAGCCGGGCGCAGAGCTTCCGTTTTCCGGAGGAGGCGCATCCTCGCGCAGCGCCAGCGTTTCGCTCACGTCGGGAACGTCGTGGGGGTTGGCTTCCTGGGGAATGAGATTGTCGATGAGGCCAATGAGCAGCATGCCCCCGAAAAAAGAGCCCGTGTTGACCCAATACCCGAGAGGCTCGCCGTAGTGGGCGACCAGGGCATCCTGTCCCTTGAAAAAAATTTCCACGAACGAGACATAGAGCATCACCCCGGCGGAAAAGCCGGTGGCTATGGACAGAAAACGATAATTCGTTCTTTTGGCCGTGAAGGCGACTATGCTGCCGATGCCTGTGGCCAGTCCGGCCAGAGTGGTCAGGCCCAAGGCAAACCAGACTTCATTCATATGAGTTTCCTGCAAAAACCGGTTTACCGGACCCGGCCGGACACGCGGGCAGCCAGGCCGACAGTTCGCTCAGCGCCGTGGACGAGAGCAGATAGGCCTCGCCATGCATCCTGGCGCGCCTTTGCGTCTCGCACAGCAGATCATTCATCGGCCAGCCGTCTACAGATTCAGAAGGTGGAAAACCGGACACATGGCCCCACATGTGTTGCGCCGCATTGCGGATGCCGCCCGGAGAGGGTTGTGCGCGCAACGCCTCCACCAGCAGGGCAGAGAGATCGGAAAAAGACGCCTCTCCCGAAGCGGCCTGCCGCCCTATGGTCCGGTATATTTCGGGATTTCGCGCCAGAACGGAATACTTGTGATGGCTCCAGAGCTGCTGCACCGAACGGGGCAGCGGAATCCGCCCCTGTTCCCGCCCCGCATACTTGTCCGCAAGCAGCGCAAACTGCCGGTCCGGACTGTCCACGTATGTTTCCGGCCAGCGATCCTCCCCGCCGCAGAGTTCCACGGGAGTCCTGTCGGTAAAGCCGCGAAGCTCCATCTCCCGGGCCAGCAGGATGTGCCGCCGGGCCAGCGCCCTTTCGCGGCCCACCCAGCGCAGGGTTTCCGGATGCCTGGAATAGCCCTTTTTCCCATTGGTCAGAATGGACAGCAGACCGTGCAGTTCGCGGTGTTCGCCCAACAGACTCTGGCGGTTCAGATATCCGGGATGAATATCCCATATTCTCATACGGACTCCCCTGCAGGACGGGAAGGGAGGATGAAAGAGGCGGCGTCATGTCCCCGGACGCGATATCCGCTCCCGGATGATTCTGTCGAAAACACTGATATCGAGTACGGGCTTGAACAGCACCTGCGCGTCGGTCATGCCCAGAGCGCGCAGCTCGTCGTCCAGCTGGAACTCTGTGGAACCGGTGTGGATGATATAGAGGATATCCGGGCGCAGGGCGTGCGCCTTTTTGATGAAAGTCAGCCCATCCATGCCCCTCAGGCGGATATCGACAATGGCCACGCATACTTCGCTCAGGGCCGCCAGCGCCTCTTCACCACTGCCCACAGGCAGAACGGAAAAACCGCAGTCTTCAAGGTAAGCCGCCAAGCTGTCGCGGATATCGGGCTCATCGTCCAGAACCAGAATTTTTCGTTCGTTCATGCCGTAACCTCCTTCCGGTTCTCAGCGGCGTTCTCCACAGGCAGGCGAATGATGAACAGGGCTCCCTGGCCGGGCGCGGAGTCCACTTCGAGGGTGCCGCCATGATTTTCCACCACGATGAAATAGGACACCGAAAGACCGAGCCCGGTACCCTCCCCCACATTCTTGGTGGTAAAGAAGGGCTCGAAAATCCTTTTGCGCCGCCCTTCAGGCATACCGGGGCCATTGTCCTCTATTTCAATACAGGCCATATTCCCCTGAAGGGCCACACGCAAGACAAAGCGGGGACTGGCGGTATTCGCCGCAGCCATGGCCTGAGCCCCGTTGCGGAGCAGGTTGTAGAAGACCTGCTGGATTTTGCTCTCCTCGCAGGGCACCGGGGGCATGTCGGAAGCGTATTCGCGCACGATTTCGATGTCGTGGAAATGCAGTTCGTGCTCGTTGACGGCCAGCTCCACGGTCCGGTCCAGCAGGGCGGCCATATCCACGGGCAGCTTCTTTCCCAGGCTCTTGCGGGAGAAGGAAAGCATGTTTTCCACGATGCGCGCCGCCCGCCTGCCCGAGTCCTGGATGGAATCCAGCATGTGCAGACAACCCCTGCGCTCCAGATATTCCCATAGCTGCTCCATGCTGAATCCCAGCTCGTCGCTCAAGGCGCGATTGGCAGGGAAATCCGGCGCAATCCGGGTCCTGACCACCTGCATGCTCTGCAGAATCCCCGCCAGAGGGTTGTTTATCTCATGAGCCATGCCCGCGGCCAGCCCCCCTACGGAAAGCATCTTCGCCGACTGGACCATCAGCTCCTCCATCCGGACCTTTTCCGAAACGTCGTCCACACGGATGACCGCTCCCCGCATTTTGGTCGTGACCAAGGGGTAGACGGTGACGTCGAGAAAAACGGTCGTATCTCCCTGCTGTTCGGCAAGGCTGTTCAGACGGAGAGGCTCCTGACGGTCTATGGCCTCCAGAATCTGGGTCATGGACACCGGCGCTTCCGGAAATATCTCCTCAAAAAAACACCCGATAGCCTGCTTCGACGTGATGCCGGTGGTCCGGGCCGCCTGAAGATTCCACTGCGTCACACGCCCCCTTGTATCCACAGAAACGAGCACTGACGGCATGGAATCGAGAATGTTGCGAATATATGCCTCGGCGAAGGTTATCCGGGCCTCCGTTTCCTGGCGTTCCCGGATATCCCGCAGCAGGTTCTCCCTCATGGAGTTGATGGCGCTCGCCACAGTATCGATTTCATCGGTCCGCTCCGGATGAACGGTCTTCCCCAGAACGAGAGGAATATGCAGACGACCGATGCCGAGCCGGGTGGTATATGCGGCCATGGTCTGTAAATGCCGGGTCACGAGAATGTGAAAGATGACGACGATGAATACGGATATGAAAAGAATCTGCACGGCCTGGGTGATGAGAATAACCAGTACCTTGTCCTTCAGCCGGGTCAGCAGTCCCCCTCTGTCCGCGGTGACAATGAGAGTGCCCAATATTTCCGGCTTCTCCTGAGAGATGTACACAAGAGGATAGCTGCGGACTTCCGGCTCGTCCGTGCTTTGAACTCCCCGGAAAAAGGATTCGCCCGTCAGCGTGACGACCCTGGCAGAGACGATATCCCGAAGCCCCAGAATTCCTTCGAGCTGGGCCGTGATCTGGGCCTCGTCCAGAAACCACAGGGCGCTGCTCAGACTGGGTACCCGCGAAGTCTGAATCTGGTTCAGCTGAGTATCCAGAAAACTCCTGTCTCTGGAATAGTCAACGTAAAGTTGTACCGTGGTACCCAAGAGCGTGAGAAAGCCGCTGCCGAGCAGGATCCAGCCCAGAAGCTTTCTTCCCAGACGGCCGCCCATGTGTGTGCGGAAAAATTCATGTATTTTCGACACCCGCATCGCTTTCTGCCCAGAAATAGGTTTGCCGGACAAGCCAGAATACCTGAAGATTCAAGCACAAATGCCGGAGTTTGAAAAGCGCAACCATTTCGGATCGATGAAAGGCAAATGAGGTCAGGCTGGATGTCTCTCTCGTCATTAACTGTAATACTACAGATACAGATCGTTGCATGGCGGCCTTTCGGGAGAAATCGCCCGCTTCTGCGAGACAGGATCTTCCGCAAAGGACGAGCCAAGACTGACGCAACCTACTTCAGCGCACTTTGCGTCAGGAGGATTGGACTGTCAAAAACTCAGGGCCGGGTACGGCAGCGATGTACTTGCTAACAAGCACTCGCATATCGACGGCATTGAAAGCTCCCGGACTTCTTCAAAATGCGGCTCCTACCGGTTCAAAGGCCGGCAACACATTCTTTTTACGTTCTTTGAGTGGACAGGAGTTTCGCTTAATCGCAGGCGTGAGGATATTTACAACAGACCGCCGAACATGATCCAAAATGAGACATTCAGCGAAGAAATGAATCTTTCTGCTTCAAATACCACGAATAGGTCCGGGTAAGCCCATCGGACAGAGCAATACGCGGCGACCATCCCAGCGCCTTCAATCGGGAGACATCGAGCACTTTCCGCGGAGTGCCATCCGGCAGGGAGGCGTCAAAGCGCACCTCGCCATCAAAGCCCGTGACCTCGGCCAGCAGCCCGGCCAAATCTTCGATGGTCAAATCCTCACCCGTTCCCACGTTCAGGAAGCATGGCTGCGGATAGGCCAGAAAAGTCCGGGCGAATACATCTTCCGACAGGTTCATGACAAAAACCGAGGCCTCGGCCATATCGTCCACATGCAGAAATTCCCGGCGCGGACGGCCAGTCCCCCAGACCGTGACAGCTTCGCCCTTGAGCTTGGCCTCATGGAACTTGCGCAGAAGAGCCGGCACGACATGAGATGACTGCAGATCGAAATTATCATGCGGGCCATAAAGATTGGTGGGCATGACCGCCACAAAGCGCGTACCGTACTGACGGTTGCAGGCTTCGCACATCTTGATGCCCGCAATCTTGGCCACGGCATACGGCTCGTTGGTGGGCTCCAAGGGGCCGGAAAGAAGGTACTCCTCGCGCAAAGGCTGGGGCGCAAGCTTGGGATAAATACACGACGAGCCCAGAAACAACAGACGGTTCACCTTATTTTTTACGGCTGCCTGCAACACATGGGTCTGGATAGCCAGATTGTCGCCGATAAACTGGGCCGGGAATATGTTGTTAGCCTGGATGCCTCCGACCCTGGCAGCCGCCAGGAACACAAAGTCCGGCCGTTCCCGGTCAAAAAAATTCTCAACCGCCTCCTGCCGGGTCAGGTCCAGTCTTTCCAGCCGCAACCCAGAGGACGATATATCCGCGTCCACCCCGGTGAACATTCGGCCGTCCGGATGACGATGGTGATAGCTCCCCACAAGATTTTCGTACCCAGCCTGCAACAGACACCGCGTCAAAGCGCTTCCGACCATGCCGGAAACACCGGCGATAAAAATTTTGGCGGATGCGGACATGAAAGGGGACATAATATCTCCGGACAAAGCAGCATTTATGAGCAACAACCCTCGACGCCGAGCGGCCGTCACAGCAAACAGGGCCTTTACTCCTGATGCGGCGCCACACGAAAACCAGCGCGCTGGCAAAGTTCATCGCGCTTGGCTTCCTCCAGATCGGCGGCCACCATTTCGCGCACCAGTTCGGAAAAAGTGATGCGCGGCGCCCAGCCGAGCTTTTCATGCGCCTTGGAAGGGTTGCCAAGCAGAGTTTCCACCTCTGTCGGCCGGAAATATTTGGGGTCCACAGCGACGATGGTCTTGCCATTGGCCGCGTTGATTCCTTTTTCCTCCACCCCTTGCCCCTCCCAGCGGATGGCCAGGCCCAGTTCGCGTGCGGCCAGCTCGATGCACTCCCGCACGGAGTGCTGCTCCCCCGTGGCGATGACATAATCGTCCGGCCTGTCCTGCTGGAGCATAAGCCACTGCATTTCCACATAATCCCGCGCATGTCCCCAGTCCCGCAAGGCGTTCAGGTTGCCCATGTACAGGCAGTCCTGCAGGCCGAGATAAATACGGGACAAGGCGCGGGTGATCTTGCGGGTGACAAAGGTTTCCCCTCGCAGCGGCGATTCGTGATTGAATAAAATGCCGTTGCAGGCGTACAGATTGTAGGCCTCCCGGTAATTGACCGTGATCCAGTAGGCGTAGAGTTTGGCGCAGGCGTATGGGGAGCGTGGATAAAAGGGTGTTGTCTCGGTCTGGGGCACCTCGCGCACCTGCCCGAAAAGCTCCGACGTGGACGCCTGATAGAAACGGGTTTTCCCTTCCAGCCCCAGCAGACGGATTCCCTCCAGAAGCCGCAATGTACCCAAGGCGTTCACATCGGTGGTGTATTCCGGCGACTCGAAAGACACCTGGACATGGCTCTGGGCCGCAAGATTGTAGACCTCGTCGGGCCGCACCTGCTGCAGGATGCGGATCAGATTCGGGCCATCGGTCAGGTCGCCGTAGTGGAGAAACATCCGGCGGCCTTTTTCGTGCGGATCCTGATAGAGATGATCAATGCGATCGGTATTGAACAGCGAGGCCCGGCGTTTGATGCCGTGCACTTCATATCCTTTTTCCAGAAGAAATTCGGCGAGATATGCGCCGTCCTGCCCGGTTATCCCGGTAATCAGAGCTTTTTTCATTCGTGATTTCAACCTGTTTAGGCCTGAGCCTGCATTGCATAAAAAACCGGCCCGCCTGAGCGAGCCGGTTCAGTCCGATTCTCAATGGATCATTTTTTCTTGGGCGCGAGTTCCTCGGTCATTTCCGAAGCCTTGCCCATGCCTTTCTTCTGCGTCTTCTTGAGCATGTCTTCCCCTTTCTCCTTGGCGGCCGCGCCCCGCATGGTGGACCCACCGGCGCCGCCTACGGAAACCATGCCCTTGATGGCTTCATATTTGGCCGGACCGATGCCTTTCACATCCATAAGGTCTTCAGCCGAGGAAAAGGGTTTGACCGCCCGGCGCTCCACGATCTTTTCCGCCAAGGCCGGGCCGATACCCGGAAGATTCGTCAATTCCTCCACAGAGGCGGTGTTGATGTCAATGAGCCCGGCCGAATAAACCGGAGAACCCAGCAATACAAGCAGGGCCAGGATAAAAAAAGCACGAAACGCGGATTTCATAGGCAACCTCCTTGAACATGTTGGCTTTCCAGCTTCTTTGCATAAACCTCCGTTCGTGGCAAGGCGCGTGAAATATCATCAGAGCCGGCGCGTCCAGGCTTCTGGCATAGTCTATTGCAGCAACGCCTGCGGCCCTTTCCCGTGCAGGAGAATATGCGGCCGACTTGACATAGTGTTTCGGACAGTGATGCAGATCAAAACCCCGTGTTCCGAAAATGAACCCAGGAAGTGCCGGGATAACCGACTGCCTGACGATATCGCGTAAAACTCAGTCATGGATACCTTTTGACATGCCCATTCAGACAGCTGCTATGGCGGACTCGGCCAAGGATGCTG
>JAUMXF010000005.1 GCA_030529235.1 Pseudomonadota bacterium | reverse complement strand
ATCTGAGCGTGGAGGACGTGTTCAGACGCTGTCTGGACGCCCGCGGCGTGCCCGAGGAAGAACGGCCTAAGCTGCTGCGCGCCTACCGGGAAACGCTTCTGTCCCTTCACGAGGACCAAGCGGAATAAAAGATGCGCATACTCCACATCCGCTTTCAGAACCTGAATTCCCTGGCCGGGGAATGGGAGATCGACCTGACGCACCCGGCCTTCGCGTCTGACGGCATCTTTGCCATCACCGGCCCCACCGGCGCGGGAAAGACCACGATCCTCGACGCCGTCTGTCTGGCTCTTTACGGGCGGACACCGCGTCTGCCCAGAGTCACCAAAAGCGGCAACGAAATCATGTCCCGCCAGACCGGCGAGTGCTTCGCCGAGGTCACCTTCGAGACTCAGGCAGGACGCTTTCGCGCCCACTGGAGCCAGCGCCGGGCGCGCAAGAAGCCGGACGGTGAACTCCAGGCCCCGAAGCATGAGATCGCCAATGCCGATTCCGGCGAACTTTTCGAATCCAGGATCAGAGGGGTTGCCGACCGGATCGAGTCGGCCACCGGCATGGATTTCGACCGTTTCACCCGTTCCATGCTGCTGGCCCAGGGCGGATTCGCCGCGTTCCTTCAGGCGGCACCGGATGATCGGGCTCCGATCCTGGAGCAGATAACGGGCACAGAGATCTACAGCCGCATATCCGTGCGCGTCCATGAGCGCCATCGGTCCGAACAGGAAAACCTGCGCCTGCTCCAGGCCGAGACGGCGGGCATCGCCCTGCTCGCTCCGGAAGAGGAAGCGGAGACAGTCCGGGCACTGGAAGCCGGGATGAAAGAAGAAGCCGTTCTGGCGGACAGGGTGGAGGAAACCGCTCGGGCCATCGCCTGGCTCACCGCCATAAACGGCCTGCGAAAGGAACTGGGCGATCTGGCCGAAGAAGCGGACCGGCTGCGCGGCGAAACCGAGGCCTTCAGGCCGGAACGGGAGCGGCTCGACCGGGCCCTGAATGCGGCCGCGCTGGACGGGGCGTACGCAACGCTCACCCAAGTCCGCAAACAGCAGGCGGTGGATGGAGAGGCCCTGAAAACCGGGGAAGCCTGTCTGCCCGGTCTTGAATCTTCCGCCGGAGCGCAGGCCGGAGTTCTGAAATCGGCTGAGCAACAAACCGCTCGGGCAAAAGAAGAGCTGAAATCGGCCACGCCTACATTGCAGAAGATTCGCTCCCTCGACCAGAAACTTGCCGATCAGAAAAAGGCCGTTTCGGAAGGTTATGAGGGCTGCAAGAAGGAGGCGGCAAAGATTGATGCAGACAAAAAAGCTCGACTCGAAGAGCAGGAAAAACGATCTAAGGCCCATGAGACGCTGGAACTTGTGGGCGGCTACCTCAAGGAACACTCACAGGATGAATGGCTGATCGGCGGTCTGGCTGGTGTTGAAGAACAGTTGAGCGGCCTGCTCTTTAAGCGAAAAGAAATCCTCCAGAAAGAGGCGGCTTGGGAAACGGCCACGGCCGCTCTGGAACTGGCGGCAAAGGCGCTCGACGACTGTCGGAAGCAATCCGGCATTCGGAAGCAGAAACTGGAGAACGCCTCAACACAGCTCCAGCAGGGCAAAGATGTATTGAGCCGGTTGCTGGGAGATCGCTTGTTACGGGAATACCGCACCGAGAAGGAAACCCTGCTGCGTGAAATGGCCTTCCTGACAAAAATTGCGGAGCTTGAAGATCACCGGGCAAAACTGGAAGACGGCAAGCCCTGTCCACTCTGCGGTGCAACCGAACATCCGTTTGCAGAAGGGAATGTTCCGGTTTCCGATGAAACCGAACAGAAGATCGACGCCCTGACCAGACTGATTGGCAAAGCCGAGGATCAGGAAGCCGCCATCAGGAAACTCGAAGAGGCTGAAAGGCTGGCCCGCAAGAATCTGGTAGAAGCCGAAAAGCTGGAGTCGGCAGGGGCCAATGACAAGAAGGCCGCAGAGAAATCCCTGGCCGAGTTGAAGGACGGCCTGGTGAAACTCCGTGCCGATTTTGCCGAACGCAGGCAGGCCGTTACTGCCAAGCTCCAGCCGCTTGGTATTGCGGACATCCCTGAAACGGCCATTGCATCACTGATCGAATCGCTCAGAGCGCGGCTGAAGGCGTGGCAGGCCCAGGTCAAGAACAAGGCGGACGCCGAAAAGTGGATTGCCGACATCGACAGCGAATTGAAGCGGCTGGATGCGGTGATCGATACGCACAGTACCGCTCTGGCCGAAAAGCTGGAACGCCTGGCGGCCTTGAAACAGGAACTCGCCGCCGGAAGTGATGAGCGTAAGGCTCTGTACGGCGACAAGAATCCGGACGATGAGGAGCGCCGTTTCAACAAGACGGTTTCCGATGCCGAAGGTGCCGAAAGGCAGGCCAGAGAACGGCACGATGTACTTCAGCAAAAGTGGAATACCGCAAAAGCCCATGTCGAATCTCTGCGGCAACGCATCGACCTGCGAGAGCCGGAACTGACAAGGCTTGAAAATGCATTCGCCGCAGCACTTGCACCCATTGGTTTTTCAAATGAAGAACAATTCCTGGCGGCTAGGCTTCCCTCTGAACGGAAGGCTGAGCTGGCGGCTACGGCCAAGGATCTAGATGAGCGTCAAACAGCTCTGAAAGCCAGACAGAAGGATCGGGAAACGCGCTTGGCCACGGAGATGGCCCGTAAGATCACCGACAAGTCGCTGGAAGAGCTCGAGCCCCAATTCAAGGAGCAAGATGATGCTCTGAAAGAGCTGCGGGACATCATTGCCGGTCTCAAACACAAGCTAAGTGAGAATACGGCTGCAAAAGAGTGGATAAAGGAAAAGCAGACGGCTATCGAAGCCCGGAAAAAAGAGTGCCGCCGGTGGGGCGATCTGCACGAGCTGATCGGTTCCGCCGACGGCAAGAAATACCGCAATTTCGCCCAAGGACTGACCTTCGAGCTGATGGTCGGCCACGCCAACCGGCAGCTTAGGCGCATGACCGACCGCTACGCACTGGTCCGCGACAGCGCCCAGCCTCTGGAACTCAACGTCATCGACAGCTACCAGGCCGGAGAAATCCGCTCCACCAAGAATCTTTCCGGCGGCGAGAGCTTCATCGTCAGTCTGGCCTTGGCGCTGGGCCTGTCCCAGATGACCAGCCGGAACGTCCGTGTGGATTCCCTGTTTCTGGACGAGGGCTTCGGCACGCTGGACGACGAAGCCCTGGATACCGCCCTGGAAACCCTGGCCGGTCTGCGCCGGGACGGCAAACTGATCGGGATTATCTCCCACGTTCCGGCCCTGAGAGAACGCATCGCCGCCCGCATCCGGGTCACCCCCCGCGCCGGGGGAAAAAGCGGCATATCCGGGCCGGGATGCAAACAGAAAACGTAGTGCCTTGCTGACCGCTCCCGAACCCGCAAAGGGTCCGGCGGCGGTTATCTTACGCCCACTCGCGTTCGAAGCGTTCCGGGCCGACGATCGCGTATCCGGCTTCGCGCAGCGCCTGCTCCATGTCCTGCCCGTTGTCCGTCTGAATGCGGAAAATGAGCATCCGTTTGCTGTCGTGGAAAAAGGTCGCCGTGGACAGGATGTTCACGCCGCGGTCGAAGAAAATTCCGCATATCTCGGCCATCACTCCCTTGCGGTCCTCAGCTTCCACCGCGATGCGGCAGCCGCCCAGATCGAGCCCCAGTCCTTCCACCAGAACGGAAAGCATGATCCTGCGGCTGATGTAGCCCTTGAGGCGGTTTTTTCCGTCCACCACGGCCAGTCCGTCCAGATGGCGCTCGTACATGATTCTGGCCGCGACCTCGATTTCCATTTCCGGAGTGACGGTGGGAATGTCCCTCCGGATCAGATCTTTGACCGTCATCCTGGACAGCAGATAGCTCAGCTCGTGCCTGCTGAACGTGGTCGCTCCGGAAGGCAGGGCGGAGCGGACATCCTCCTTGGAAACGCTGCCCTTCAGGATGCCGTCCTCCACCACCAGCAGGATCCACAGCTTGTTCTCCTCCATCATCTGGTCGGCTTTGGTCAGCAGGGTTTCAGACGTAATGGTGGGAACGTGCTTCCGCATGGCAAGGCCAACATACATACTTGACTCCTTTGATAAAATATCCGCAGAATCTGGAGGACAATCCCGAAATGCTTGTGCTCGCCTCCGGTTTCCATTAACCGGAGAATCCCCAGTTTGTGACAAAATTTCCGGCTCAATACATGGTTTCCAAACGCCTGGTTTTCCTTATTCTCGCTGCAGGCCTCCTGACAAGCGCCACCCGGCCGGGATTCGCGGAAAAACCCTTGCGTCTTTTTTTCGAGAAAAACATCGAGACGGCCAAACGCCCCGAACCGCAGACGCATACGGTCCGCGAGGGCGAATGGCTGATCCGCATCCTCGAAGAAAAAGGGTACACCAGACAGGAAATCCGGGAACTTCTTCCCGTTGTGAAGGAACTCAACCCCGACATCACGGATCTGAACAAACTCCTGCCCGGGCAGACTCTGCAGCTCCCCGACGAGCCTCCCGCCACCCTGAAAATCCGCCCCGCCATCCCGCCGGAGTCCAAAAAGAAAACCTACACGGTCAAGTCCGGAGATACGCTGGTATCCATACTCAAACGGGAAGGCGTGCCCCAGGAACTGATCTTCAAGGATTATCTGGGCCTTTTCCTCGAACTGAACCCCCAGATATCCGATATCAACAAACTGCGTGTAGGTCAGGAAATCGTTCTGCCCGTGCCCGGCTCCGCGCCCGCCGCCGCTGTTCCGGCAGTACCCGATAAAGCTCCGGTCAACGCGACTGCCGTGGCCGTACCGACATCGGCGGGACAAGGCGGCTCACCGGGCGGGACAAATGGAACGGGAAGCCTAAATGCCACGGGCGGCGGTACGGCAGGGCCAGGAGGCCCAACCCAGGGCCGCGGCGGACACGGCGCGGCTCCGTCCGGCACCCAGACCAAGCTGCCGGTGCAGACCGTCAAGCCCAAGCCTCCGGTAGCGGAAAAACCCGTCAATGCCACCGAGGAAAAAGAGGAAGAAAAAAAGCCCGTCACGGGACTGCCTTTCGTCCGCTCGGTTCTGGAGCAGATGCGCTTTCGCTTCACCCCCGGACAGGAAGCCCTCTATCCCCTGCCCAAGGGCGGCTGGCTGCATGTCGACCTGGTCGACAGCCCTATCTTCGACACTCCGTGGGGCGAAAAGGTCATTTTCGCCCTGACCCCGAAAAACCAGGAATGGATCGACAACGCCGAGGCTCTGGGCATGCGGGTGTGCCCCGTTTCGCCCGACTGGTCCCTGCAGGAAGTGCTGGAAAAACTGACCGAGACCTATCCCCAGGCGTTCCGGCTGTGGGCCAAGGATCGGGATCTGGTGCGGTTCAAGGACGGCATGAGCATCACGCTGAAAGGGCCGCAGATGGTCGTCATCGAGCGGCGGCTTTCCGAAAAGGCCGTGTACATGCTCTGGCCCAGACAGACGCCCACGGAACCGGCCCTGCCCCAAGGGCTTCCCGAAGTGCTCTCGCAGGGGCGGATAAAGGTCATCGAGCTCGATGCCTACAACAAGCCCTCCCGCCTGCCCTCCCGCCCGAGGGGATCGGTCTACATCCCCATAGCCACACATACGGATCTGCTCCAGGCCATGCGCCTGAAAAAGCTGGACGGCCGGGAGCCCCAGAACCTGGCCGAACTGCTGCGCATGCTGCAAGGCAAGGACATGCTGCATCAGGGCATGGCCAGGGCGGCATGGTACTCCGGCCCCAAGAGTCTGGCCGTTCAGGTCCCGGCCTGGCTTGTGTCCCCCGAGAGCGGCAAGATCATCCTGCTGGACAGCCGCTTCAGCGACGAATCCCTGATTTCCATCCTCACCCAGGCCGGATACACCTGCTTCGTCCTGCCCAACTGACGGAGAACCGCATGCATGCTTTCGGCGTCTACGGTCATCTCGCCGGCCTGACCGAAGAGGAAATCCGGGCCTGCACGGCGCTGCTTGGCGGATACGAGTGCGAAGTTCAGGGCGATGTGCTGGATTTCGTCCATGAAGGCGGATTCGTGGATATCGATTCCGTTCTGGACGTCCTGCCCTCCATGCTGAGTCCGGCGGCGCGCGGCGTCATCGACATCATCGACCGTCAGGACTGGAAAATGTTCCGCTGCACCCTGAGCCGGGGGCACCTGAGCCGGGCGGCCATCGCTCTGGACAACGCCCTGGACACGGCATACGCCTCCGAAATGCCCCGCTCCCGGTAGCCAGGACACACCATGCACGAACTTTCCGTAGCCGAAAGCCTGATCAAAATCATCACCGAAGAAATGGCCAAGCACAATCTGGACAAACTGCTCAAGGTCAAGGTGGTGTACGGACAGCTCTCGGCCATCGTGCCCGAGGCTCTGGACACGGCCTTCGAGGTGCTGACCCTCGGCACGCCCCTGGCCGGAGCCGTCATGGAGCTGGAGCAAAAACCCATGGCGGTCCGCTGCCGCCGGTGCGGCCATGAATTCACCCCGGCCAGAGAGGATGTGGTCCGCATGCCCTGCCCGCGCTGCGCCGCGGAGACGGGACATGCCATCATCGCCGGCCGGGAACTGTATATCGAACACATCGAGGCCGAATAGCCCGTCGGCCGGAGGAGAAAAACATGAAAGTGGATGTGGTGCGCGATATTCTTGAAGCCAACGATCAGGTGGCCGCGGCACTGAACGCCGATTTTTCGGCCAGAGGCATTCTGGCCCTGAACCTGATGAGTTCTCCTGGATCGGGGAAGACCACCCTGCTGGAACGCACCCTGACCGATCTTCGGGACGAATTTTCCATGGCGGTCATCGAAGGCGACTGCCAGACCGAGAACGACGCCCGCCGCGTGGCCGCCACAGGGGCCCGCGCCGTGCAGATCAATACCAACGGCGGCTGCCATCTGGACAGCGAGATGGTGCGCGATGCCTGCCGGAAACTCGGTCTGGAGGGTACCGACATCCTGGTGGTGGAAAATGTCGGCAATCTGGTCTGCCCGGCGGAATTCAGCGTGGGCGAGGACTACAAGGTGACCATTCTGAGCGTGACCGAGGGTGACGACAAACCCGAGAAATATCCGTTCATTTTCGCCGAATCGCGGGTCATGATCCTGAACAAGATCGACCTGCTGCCCTATGTCCGCTTCGATGTGGAAAAAGCCAGCGCCTTTGCCCGGGCTCTGAACAAGGATATGGAAATCTTTCCCCTTTCGGCCGCCACCGGAGAGGGCATGGAGGCATGGTACGACTGGCTGCGCCGGGAGCGGGCCGGAAAGCTGCGCTGAATTCCTCGCACGGCGCGGGAAACCCACCAGCCCCGCGCCCGTCACGCTTCCGAAAGCACTCCGTCCACCATGGCCTGGGCCTCGGCCTTGATCCGGTCCAGATGGTCCCGGCCCCGGAAACTCTCCACATAAATCTTGTACATGTCCTCGGTGCCCGAAGGGCGCGCCGCGAACCAGCCGTTCTCCGTGACCACCTTCAGACCGCCGATGGCCGCGCCGTTTCCCGGCGCATGGGTCAGCTTGGCCAGAATGGGCTCTCCGGCCAGTTCCGAAGAAGGGACCTGACCGGGCGTCAGGCTGGCCAGAAGCTCGCGCTGCTTCCTGCCGGCCGGAGCCTGGAGACGCTCGTACAGGGGCGAACCGTGCCGCGCCTCCAGTTCCAGGTAGATGTCGCCCAGATCCCTGCCGGTCACGGCGGTGATTTCCGCGGCCAGCAAATTCAGCAGAATGCCGTCCTTGTCCGTGGTCCACACTCCGCCGTCCCGGCGCAGGAAAGACGCTCCGGCGCTCTCCTCGCCGCCGAAGCAGCAGGCTCCGGACAAAAGATCATCCACAAACCATTTGAATCCGACAGGCACTTCCCGCACCTGACGGCCGTGAGCGGCCGCGATCCGGTCCACCATGGAGCTGGTGACCAAAGTCTTGCCGATCCGGCTCCCCCGGTTCCAGCCGGGCCGGTGCCCGAGCAGATAGTCGATGGCCACGGCCAGATAATGGTTCGGATTCATGAGCCCGTGCCGGGCCGTGACAATGCCGTGCCGGTCCGCGTCGGGGTCGTTGGCAAAGGCCACGGAAAAAGAGTCCTTCAGGGCGATGAGCTTGGCCATGGCCGAGGAAGAGGAGCAGTCCATGCGGATTTTGCCGTCCTTGTCCAGGCTCATGAACATGAAGGCCGGATCCACGGCCGCGTTGGCCACGTTGATATCCAAGCCGTACATTCCGGCGATGGGTTCCCAGAAGGGCAATCCGGCTCCGCCCAGAGGATCCACGCCGATGCGGACGCCCGCGCGGGCAATGGCCTCCATGTCGATGGCCTGCGCCAGGTCCCGCACATAGGGTTCGATGTAGTCGTGCTCCCCGCACAGTTTCAGGGCTCTGGCCAGCGGCACCCGGGCTATCGCCCCCGGCGAGGCCAGCAGTTCGTTGGCCCGTTTCTCTATCCAGGCGGTCACGTCCGTTCCGGCGGGGCCGCCGTGAGGCGGATTGTACTTGATGCCGCCGTCCTCGGGCGGATTGTGAGACGGCGTGATGACCATGCCGTCCGCAAGGCCCGAAGCCCGGCCCTTGTTATGGGTAAGAATGGCATGGGAAATGACCGGCGTCGGCGTGTAACCGAAACCTTTCTGGAATCGGGCCGAAACGCCGTCCGCGGCCAGCACCTCCAACACCGTACGCATGGCCGGTTCGGACAGAGCGTGGGAATCCATGCCTACGAAAAGCGGCCCGTCGATGCCTTTGGACCGCCTGAACTCGCAGACGGCGCGGGTGATGGCCAAGATGTGGGCCTCGTTGAAGGACGCGCGAAAGGACGAGCCCCGATGCCCCGACGTGCCGAAAGACACGGCCTGATCCGGCACGGCGGGATCGGGCGTCACGGTATAGTAATCGGCCACGAGCCGGGGCACGTTGACGCGCAGGGATTCGGGCACGGCCTGTCCGGCCAGGGGATGTGCGGACATTGTTCCTCCTTGCGGCTACGAATCTGCGGCTTCTCCTTCCACCGGTTGCCGGGTGCGCTGAACGCGCCTCAGAGCTTCCAGTATCCGCTCGTCCTCCGGGTCCAGTTCGTGGGCCTTCTGGAAAAAAGGCGCCCCGTCGAAACCCGCTTTCTGAAATATTATGCCGATGTTGAAAGCCACATTTTTCGACGACGCGGGCAGGTCCGGCTCCAGATCCAGAGCCTTGAGCACCCAGGAGTGGGCCTGAGCCATGTCCCCGCCCTCGCTGCACGCCAGCGCCATGTTGTAGATGAGGCCGGCATTGTCCGGCGCCACATCGAGAATACGCTGGTATTCTTCCATGGCCTCGCGCCATTTGCCCTGTTTGCGCAGGACGATGCCCAGAGTGTTGACCGTGGCGATGTCCTTGGCCGAAAGCACTCCCCGCCTGAGGGCCAGCGATTTTCTGGAATAGCGGACAGCCATGTCGGGGTTGGAATCCGCGCAGATATCCGCGATCTTCCCGGACAGGGCGGCCTCGTGATCCGCGGCTTCCCGCCTAGCCAGATCAAGGGCGTCTTCGAACATCGCGCCGGCGGCGGCACTGCCGCCCCGCTCGATCTCCAGTTCGCCGATGCGCAGCATGCGTTCGGTATTGAGCGGACTGATGGCGTGCAGGCGGCGCAGATACTCCAGCTGCTTGTCTGTCCTTCCCGTCTGTCCGTACAGCTCGGCCAGGCGCTTAAGCGGGGCCAGATACAATTTTTCGCTTTCCGCCGCCCGCAGGAACATGACTTCGGCTCTTTCCAGCATCCCAAGGCCCATGAAAGCGTCGCCCCGGAGCATGTATGCGGCCGCGCTGCAAGGCTTGCAGCCCAGAACCTCGTCGCCGACCTGAAGGGCTTCCTCCCAGCATCCGGCCTCGAGGAGTCTTTTGCCTCTGTCCACAAGTCTGCCGAACCGCCCCTGGGGGCCGATGGTGAACGCCAGTTTTTCGGTGACGGAAGCGATGGAGGCGGGTTTGGTGATGATGTTGTGTGCGCCGTGTTCCACCAGAAGTACAGCGGAATACTGATCCACGTCCTGTGTCACCATGATGATCCGTATGCCGGAGCCAGCGCGCAGAATGCTTCCCAGCACCTGATCCACACGGGTTCCGGCCACGTTTCTGTCCAGCAGAACGATGTACCCCGCATGCATGTCCCGATGCAGCGCGGCGAGCAGATCGGCGAGCGAGGCAAACCGGGACATGGCGATGGAAGACCCCAGAATGCGGAACAGAGCGCTCTCCACCAGATCCGCAAAGATGCCGTCGTCCGTCAATACGGCGAAACGCCCGCCCGATGCGGCGTAACTGGAAATGGCCGTCCTGTGGGCGTCCTGTTCCGGCCTGGAAGCAGATTTCAATCCATCCATGTTTTTTCCGACCAGATGGTATCGTCAATGAATTTTGCCCGAACCGCGCTATTCCCGATATTCAACAAAAGCAGGGGACTTCCCATACTCTGATGTCATGCTGACGGTGCATCGTCTATACCATCCTCTTTTTCCAGAGGGATACATAAAAACCGCCACATTGAAAACAGAGATAAAGAGATTGCCGACGCAAAGCGGGCTACACCAGGGTATCGATCAACACACCCTGCATGTTCATCTGCGTGTGCAAGGCGGCGGCATTAGCCGCGAAAACCTGTTCGTTTTCGATCATCCGGACCATTTCCGCGGCCAGGTCCGTGGCCGAAGCTTCGGCCAGCCATTCCTCCTGGAGGGCTTTCTCCGCAAAATAGGCTTCGTCGGCCCGGCGGATGCGCTCGTCCTCGGCGCGAAGACCCTCTTCCCGCCTGCGGTTTTCTCCGGCCCGACGCAGACCTTCTTCCGCATGGCGTTCCCGCACGCGGCGGCCAGCGGCCGTTTCCTCTTCCAGACGGCGTTCTTCCCTTTCCTCGCGACGCAAAGCCTCACGGCGGCGCTCCCGCCGCTGTGCTTCATGCGCGCCTTCCCGCACAATGCGCTGCACGCGCACACCCTCACCGTCGGGACCGGTTTCAAAATCCACCCGGCTGGGCAGAAATCCGTCGGTGTTCACATTGGCCACGTTGTTGGCCGAAACCCGCTGGGCCATGCCCACGGCATGCAGAGCCTGAATGTTCGGCGTCATGAGGACCTCCGCTGGTTCAATACCAGTTTTCCTACTCGTTGCTTATCCATCCCGTCAAACACGCAGCATGGCACCGGCATTCCATTATTCATCCCGGAAACGGAAAAGGCTTCCGCCCGCCATTCAGACAAAATTTCCCGCCTGCCCGCGGCGGCCTATCCATCCATCTGATCAATGCAGGCATAGGCGCTGTGATTGTGGATGGATTCCATCGACTCAACTTCCACCCGGAACCCCCGGACTCTGGGATGCGCGGCCAGCCGGGCGGCCGCGTTTCTGACCACATCCTCCACGAAGGCCGGAGCCGCAAAAGCCGCCTCGGTCACGAACTTTTCATCCTCGCGCTTGAGCAGGGCATACACCGGCGAAGAGCCCGATTCCCGGCCGATGTCGATGAGATCTTCCAGCCAGAGCATGCCGGAGCATCCGGCCTCCATGCGGACCATGGCCCGCTGGCTGTGCGCGCCCTCGCGGGAAATGGCCTTGGAGCAGGGGCACACGGTCATGACCGGTACCTCCACGCCCAGGGCCAGCTCCGCCTCCGCATCCCGCATGGTGCCCCGCAAAAAGCAGGCGTAGTCCACAAGGGCGGGAATTCCCGTGGCCGGGGCCCGGTGCTCCAGAAAGTAGGAGAACTGGAAGCACAGGTGCGCGCTGCGCGCCTGCAGCCGGTCCCGCAAGTCGTGCAGCAAGCGGGCGCAGCTGGATATATCCAGAGTCTTGTCCATATCCCGCAGGGCTTCCAGAAAGCGGCTCATGTGCGTGCCCTTGAACCGGGACGGAAGGTCCACGCTCAGATCCACGCGGGCCACGGTCCGCTGCTCTCCCCTGGCCCTGTCGCGCACGGTCAGGGGAATGCTCAGGCTTTTCACGCCCACGCGGTCGATGCGCAGGGGAACGTCGGCCGGGCCGCTCTGTACATCGCGCATCAGGACAGATCCTGCCCGGTGGTGGCCAGACTGACCTTGCCGTGCTTGACTCCCTTGGTGGACATGAGGCGCTCGGCCGTGGCTTTTATGGTCTCGCCCGGGCCGCGCAAAACCAGCACTTCCAGGCAGTTGTGGTGATCCAGATGGATATGCAGGGACGTGACGATGACATCCAGGGCGGCATGCTGGATTTCGGTTATTTTCTGGGCCAGATCCGACTGGTGATGGTCATAGACCAGAGTCAGGGTGCCGACCATCTCCTTGCCGGGATTCTCCCATTCCTTCTGCACCAGGGCGTTACGGATGAGGTCGCGGATGGCTTCGGACCGGGTCTGGTAGCAACGCTCCTCGCACAGGGCGTCGAATTTCTCCAGCAGATCCGAATCCAGCGATACTCCGAAGCGTATTGTTTCCCCCATGCATTCCTCCTTGCGGCTCTTCGCCGGTTATTCGGGACAACGCCGCAAACCCTGCCCGGCTCCAGAGTCAGGCTGAGGGCCGAAGGCGGGGCCGGGACAGCTCCCAGAGGGTGACGGCCACGGCGGTCTGATCCGAGGGCACCCGTTCGTGCCCCCGGTCCACCACTTTCCAGCCCCTGCGGGCGAACCTGCTCCAGACATCGCGGGAAACGGTCCGTTCCGGATCCGCGAACCAGGCCCGGCCATCGGGTTTCAGGCAGCGCAGCAGCAGTTTCTCCAGCGGCTCGAAAAAACGCTGCTCGTAGAAGACATCTCCGCCCCAGATATGATCGAAGACTCCCGCGGCAAGGGCCGGACGGTTCCAGTCGGCGCAGATCCACAGCGGCGAAGGCGCCGCGTTTTCCCGTGCGTTCAGGGCCGCAAAGCAAAGCGCCTCGTGCTGGTGATCCATACCCACCACGTGCGCGCCGCGCATGGACGCTGCCAGGGCGGACAGGCCCAGGCCGCAGCCCAGGTCCAGACAGGTCCGGCCGGACAGATCCCGCCCGGCCAGCCAGCCGCACAGGGCCACGGTCGCGGGCCACAGCTCCACCCAGTAGGGGATATTGTCTTCGGCCCCGGGGGCGCTGTCATCCATTTCCTGCCAGAGGGACTCCAGATCCGCCGGACGCGCCAGACTCCAGCTCCGCCCGGCGGCCTGAACCCGCAGCCGCTGGAAGCTTTTTTCCGGCGCGTTATTCTCCACGGCGGACCGCCTCCGGCCTATCCGGGAAATACCGCCTCCGGCCGGACAGAACGCCGCATCTTCCAAAACGCCGGGACATCCGCTCCTATGCCTTCACGCCCGCCATCATCAGGCCGATGTTGCCGGTTTTGCCCCTGTCCTCCGCCGGGAAGACATCCACGATGCGGCCCTCGAACATGACCGCGATACGGTCGGCCAGGGCCAGAGCCTCGGACAGGTCGCCGGTGATGAGCAGAATGCCCGCTTCCTCCCGGGCGGCCAGCAGAGTCTTCCAGACCTCCTCGATGGCCGACACGTCCAGTCCCTGAGTGGGCTGTTCCGCCACAATAAGCCGGGGGCGGCGATGAAACTCCCGGGCCAGCACCATTTTCTGGAGATTCCCGCCCGAAAGCTGCCAGGCCCGGCAGGACTCGTCGGGGGGAGAAACATGAAACTGTGTGATCAGGCTTCTGGCGGCGGTGCGGGCCTCCGCGCGCTTCAGCCATACGGAGGAGGCATAGCCCTGACGGGTGGTGAGCAGGAAATTGTCTACCAGGTCCATGTTCCGGCACACGGCCAGCCCCATGCGATCCTCGGGGATGTAGCTCAGCCCTCCCTGCCAGGGCGGATCGGCGAAAAACGCGGACCAGGGCCTGCCCAGCACGACGGCCTCGCCCGCGTCCGGACGGCGCAGCCCGCAGACGGTTTCGGCCAGATCGCGCTGACCGTTGCCCGCCACGCCGACCACAGCCAGGATTTCCCCCTGGCGCAAGGACAAAGACACGCCGCGCAGCATCCCGGCATGCACATCCTCCAGGCGCAGCACGTTCTGGCGCGGCTCGCGGGGCTTACGGCGCACATCGAGGAGCACTTCCCGGCCCACCATGCGCCGGGCCAGATCGGCCTGGGAGCGAACATCGGCGGCCGCGATTTCATCCACCACCTGTCCCTTGCGCAGAATGGCCACTTCGTCGGCCAGAGCCATGACCTCGTGCAGCTTGTGGGAAATATAGACGATGGCCTTGCCCTGGGCGGCCATGTTCCGCAGGGCCTGGAAAAGCTGTTCGCCCTCCTGGGGCGTGAGCACGGCCGTGGGTTCGTCAAAAATGAGCACCCGGCTGCGGCGTTCCAGCAGACGCAGGATTTCCACCCGTTGCCGCTCGCCCATGGACAGATCGGCCACGCGTGCGGCGGGGTCCACCTCCAGACCGTACGACTCCGCCAGCTCGCGCACGCGCTTCTCCAAATCCGCCGGGGAGAGGAAAAACCCGGGCTCCTGGCCCAGAAAAACATTTTCGGCCACGGTCATGGCCTCCACCAGCATGAAGTGCTGATAGACCATGCCAATGCCCGCCCGGATGGCGTCGCGGGTGGAGCGGAACACGCGGGGTTCGCCGTCCACCAGAATTTCTCCCGCGTCAGGGCGGTAATGCCCGGCCAGAATGGACATGAGGGTGCTCTTGCCCGCGCCGTTCTCGCCGAGCAGGGCCTTGATCCGGCCCGGATGGATATCCAGGCTGATATCCCCGTTGGCCCGCACCGTCCCGAAAACCTTGGTGATGCCCCGCAGGGCCACCGCCGCCGGAGCCACGGTCACGGCTGTCCCTGCCGCCGCCCGGCCAGAGGCTGCACGAACTGCGATTCCGTGTCCCAGGGGAAGAGAATCCACGTGTCCTGGCTGACTTCGGTCACATAGGTGTCCACCAGAGGCCGCCCGGCGGGCTTGGCGTAGACGGAGGCGAAATGGGCCTTGGGCAGAAGCTCCCGGATGAGCTTGGCCGTCCGCCCCGTGTCCACCAGATCGTCGATGATGAGCCAGCCCTCGCCGTCGCCGTTCACCCCCTTGAGGAGCTTCACCTCGCCCTTCTGGTCCTGCCAGTCGTAGCTGGCCACGCAGACCGTATCCACCAGCCGGATGTCCAGCTCTCTGGCGATGATGGCCGCGGGCACCAGCCCGCCGCGGGTCACGGCGATGATGCCGTTGAAGAAGTCCTTGTCCAGAAGACGCCAGGACAGGGCCTTGGCGTCGCGGTGCAGCTGGTCCCAGGAAATGGGATAGGTGCGCTGGTATCTGTTTTCAGTCATGGCAGAGTCCTATTCGGAAGGTTCGACATTGACGCCCAGGGCGGCCGGTGCGGCGGTCCTCCGGCTGCGCCGGGAGGAAAAGGCCAGAGCCGCGACGGTCAGGACGTAGGGCAGCATGAGCAGGATGGACGACGGTACCGCCGTCCCCATAGCCTGAAGACGCAGCTGAAAGGCCATGACGCCGCCGAAAAGATAGGCCCCGATGACGGCCCGCTGAGGCCGCCAGAAGGCGAAAATGACCAGGGCCACGGCGATCCAGCCCCGGCCCGAAGTCAGTCCGTTGGTCCACAGGTGTGTGTAGGCCAGGCTCAGATACGCACCGCCAAAGCCCGCCAGAACGCCGCCGCCGAGCAGGGAACCCCAGCGGTAAGCGGCCATGTTCAGCCCGGCGGCGCGGCCCGCGGCCGGACACTCCCCGCTTGCGGTCACGGCCAACCCCCAGCGGGTGTACCGGAAAAAGGCCCACATGAGCGGCGGCAGCAGAAACGAGACATAAACCAGGGCGTCCTGCTGAAAAAAAACAGGACCGAGAACGGGGATGTCGCCGAGCAGGGGCAGAGAGAACTTGTCGAAACCGGGGGCGGTGCGGCCGATGTAGGGCGTACCAAAAAACCCGGACAGGCCCGCTCCGAGGATGGTCAGAGCCAGCCCCGAGACGATCTGGTTGCCCAGAAACCAGATGCAGACCACGCCGTGCACGGCGGCCAGCAGAGCTCCGGCCAGGCCCCCGGCCGCGAAGGCCAGCGTCGGCGAGCCCGTGTGCAGGGCCGTCAGAAAGGCGGCCAGAGCGCCCACCAGCATGATGCCCTCCACGCCCAGATTCAGGATGCCGCCCTTTTCGGTCAGCATTTCACCCAGGGTGGCGTAAAGGATAGGTGTGCCCGACTGCACCGTGGCGGCCAGAAGGGACAGGAAAATTTCCGGCGTCATGGCCGCCTCCGAAGCCGGTAGCGGGAGAAAAATCCTCCGGCCAGCACCGCGAGCAGCACGAGCCCTTCCATGATTCCGCCGAAGGCCGCCGGAACCTGCATATCCAGCTGCAGACTCTCCATGCCCACGCGCAGACCCGCCAGCAGAAAAGAGGCCACGGCGATGTAAAAGGGATTCAGATGCGCGAGCCAGGCCACCACGATGGCCGTGTATCCGTAGCCGGACATGATGGTCGGTTGCAGCCGCCCCAGAATGGCCGAGGATTCCAGAAATCCGGCCCAGCCCGCCAGAGCGCCGCTCACGGTCATGACCAGCATCACCAGAAAGGCGTACGGCATGCGGGCGTAGCGCGCGGCGCGGGCGTTCTCCCCGCAGGCCCGCAGTTCGTAGCCCAGCCGGGTGCAGCGCAGGAACACGCTCATACCCGCTCCGGCCAGCAGACACAGCGCAAGCCCCCAGTTGAGGCGGGTGCCGGGGATACGTCCGACCACGGCTCCGGCCGCGAACTCGCTGGTCATGGGAAAGCCGAAACTGCCCGGATCCTTCCACGGGCCGTAAACCAGATATTCGAGCATCAGAATGCCCACATAGTTGAGCATGAGACTGACGATGATCTCATTGGCCCGCAGGGACAGACGCAGCACGGCCGGGACAGCCGCCCACAGGGCCCCCGCCAGAGAAGCGCAGAGCAGCATAAACGGCAGCAGCAGGTACCACGGCCAGCCCGGAAAGGTCAGGGCGGCCCAGGTCGCGCCCACAGCGCCCAGGGCGAACTGCCCTTCCGCGCCGATGTTCCAGATTTGCAGACGAAACGTCAGTCCCACACCCACGGAACACAGAAAAATGGGCACGGCCTTGATCAGGCAGTCTTCCAGAGCGTGCCGGGAACCGAAGGCGCTCTCGGCCAGAAGCCACAGGCCCTCCAGTGCGGGCTTGCCCTGCATGGCCAGCAGCGCGCCGCTCGCGGTCAGGGCCAGGAGCAGAGCCAGAAAAAAAACAAAGCAGGAGCCCCAACCCAGAGGCTCCTGCCGTTTGATGACGCGAAACACGGGCATGCGGCCTACTGCAGGGTGCCCACGACGCCTTTCACGAACCAGTTGAAGCCGAGCAGTTCTTCATCCGTCATGACCGCTCCGGCCGGGACCTTTTCCGTGCCGGTCTGGTCGGCGATGGGACCGCTGAAGACCTTGTACGCGCCCGAAGCGATGTCCGCCTTTTTGGCCAGGACTGCGGCGCGCACGTCTTCGGGCACCATGTCGCCGAAGGGGGCGATGTCTACAATGCCCTTGTCCAGACCATGCCAGTAGGAGCCGCTCTTCCACGAGCCGTCTTTGATCTGCTGCACCATTTCCGTGTAGAACGGAGCCCAGTTCCAGACGGCGGCGGTCAGGTGGGACTTGGGCGCAAAGGCCTTCATGTCCGAATTGTAGCCCACGGAGTAGACCCCGCGTTCCTGGGCCGCCTCCTGCGGACCGGGAGAATCCTGATGCTGGGCGATGACATCGCAGCCCACGTCCAGCAGGGATTTGGCCGCTTCCTTTTCCGTGGCCGGATCGTACCAGGTCTTGGTCCAGACCACGCGCACTTCCGCATCCGGCCTGACGGACTGGGCGCCCAGAGTGAAGGCGTTGATGCCCCGGATGACTTCGGGAATGGGGAAAGCGGCCACGTAACCCAGCTTTCCGGATTTGGTCATGGACGCGGCCACCATGCCCGTCAGATAGCGGGCCTGATAAATGCGGCCAAAATAATTGGCCATGTTCGGCCCGTTTTTGTAACCGGAGCAGTGCAGGAATTTCACATCGGGAAAATCCTTGGCCACTTTCAGCATGGGATCCATATACCCGTAGCTGGTGCCGAAAATGACGGAATAACCTTTGCGGGCCATGTTCAGAATGACCCGTTCGGAATCCTGACCCTCGGCCACGGATTCCACAAAGGACGTGCTCACCCCGTCCATGGCTTCCACAGCCAGGCGGCCCTGATCGTGAGCATAGGAATACCCGGCATCCCCCACCGGCGACACATAGACGAATCCGACCTTCATGTCCTTGGCGAAACAGGGAGCGCCCAGCATCAGAAGCACCGCAAGGGTCAAAAACGCAGACGTTCGCATCATCCTTCCTCCGTTACGGAATAGTTGCCGGACGCGGACAGAAACGGTCCGGAAAGGTTGCCGCAGCAAGGGAAGCAGCCTAATCCATCCTCCACGCGCTGGCAACAGCCGCAGGCGGGGAAGCGGACGCGCCCCGGAGCGGAAAACACACAGCGCGTTGACATGACGGCCAAAAAACCGAACAAGCCGGGCATTCCGGCCCAGAAAACCCGCCATGGAGCGCCCATGTCCAAAGACACCATGATCAGCTTCCGGACCACCGTCCGGTTGAGCGCGTCCCTGAAAAAAATGGCCGCGCAGAACGGCACCACCCTGTCCGGGTTCATCGATACCGTGCTGGACGAATACCTGAATTCGCCGGCGGCCCGGAAAATTCTGGATCAGGACAGGCGGAAATTCTCGCGCCAGAACGAAAACATCCCGGCCCTGGTGGAACGGGGTCCGGACGCGCCCCTGGCGGCGAGAATCACCTCCCTGTCCCTGGGCGGCGTCAGTCTGACTCTGTCCGGCGAGGCCGATCCCGGCGAGTTCAGTCCGGGCCGGCAGTTCGACGTGGTCTTCTCTCTGCCGAGGGGCAGACGCCCCGTGACCATCCACTGCCAGATATCCTGGGCGGCTCCGGCGTCCGACGTCCTGCAGATCGGGGCCGTTTTCCACGACGCCGACCCGGACAGCTATCAGACCCTGCTCGGCTATCTGTCCTGAGGTGCGCGGCCGCAAAAAGCGGCGGGCTCGTTCAGCCCGGAAACACGGCCCGCCCGGCGGTCACTCCCGCATCCAGGCCCAGACCCGCCGCCTTTCGGTTTCCCAGTCCGGGCCGAAGCGCAGGCTCACAAAACGGGCAAAAACCGCGTCCACATAGCTCATGCATTTTTCCAACAGGTAGATTTTCTCCAGAATCCGGGCGTCGGGCTCCTCGCCTTCCTCCAGACGCATGTCCACCTTGGGCGTTTTGAGTCCCTGAAGGGTGAAATCGGCCGCATCGACAAGCACCTGCCAGCCGGTCTCGTCCTTTTCGATGCGCAGCTTGGCCTTGTTCACCTTCTTGCCCGTGCGCAGCCCCATCCGGGCTTCGCGCAGTTCGGCCATGGGGCCGCTGCACACGGCCGTCTCGCGGGCTTCGCCCTCGCCGCCCTGCACGGACACCTTCTGCTCCACCAGCAGAGAAAACACCTCGCCGTCAGCCGTGCGGAACAAACCGTTCTGCGTTTCGCTGGCAAACCACAGCCAGGTCAGAAATTCCTGACCCAAGGCCAGACTCACGGTTTCGGCTCGTTCAAGATCAATCTCCATCATACGTTCTCTCCGGCGAAAATGGTGGGTTCCAGGGTGTCCAGCGCGGCGCGGCCGTCTTCGCCCAGAGCGGCCAGAGCCTGAAAATAGGGCGTCATGGGCTCCAGATGCAGACCGAAGGTCTGGGTGAAGAGTTCCTCGAACAGTTCCGTCAGCCTGGACTGGGTGGAGGCGATCCAGACCTGCCCGCGCTCCGTGTCCCAGATCACGTCGAAGCAGGCAGGAATGGGCAGGGTCCGCGCCCGCAGCCGCAGCGCCACCTGCTCCCGGATTTCCGTTTTCTGCTCCTTGGTCAGAAACTTGCGTCCCTGTTCGCGCATGGCCTGCAACGCCTCGTTCAGGGCCACGGCCACATGCTTCTTCATCACCGCCGGGGGGACCCTTCTGGTGTCCAGACGGAGGGTAAAGGCCAGATACGGCCCCTTTTCCGGCGGACACAGCGCGAATTCCGGATCGAGCATGTTGTCGAAGGACACCCAGCCGAAACTGCGTTCCTCGGCGCTGGCGTCGATGTCCCGGAAGGCCCGCCCTTTCAGCCGGTCTTCTATTTCCGCCCACAGGGACGGGTCGATGTCCTTTTCCACAATGCGATAGCGGGTCAGTCCCACGCTTGCCGACATGAATCCCAAGACATCCTCCTTGGCGGCGTTCACTCCGCCAGATATTTTCCGCCTGAAACCATCCTCTCGCGGGACGGATTCAGGACTCTCGCTTGCTGTTTCCGTCCGGATGGCGTCAAATTGCGCTTTGACGGGCCGCCCGGCCCGTTGCTAGCAGTCTCCCGTCCCCGCCTCCGGCGGAGAGGCATCCCGTGAAAAATCCGCATCCGGAGCCATTCATGACCAGATTTCTGTGCATCCACGGCCACTTTTACCAGCCTCCGCGCCTCGACCCCTGGATCGAGGACGTCCTGCCCGAAAACGGGGCCGGACCGGACCACGACTGGAACGCGCGCATCACCCGGCAGTGCTACGCGCCCCTCGGCGCGGCACGCAGGCTGGACAGTCAGGGCCTGATCCGGGAGATGATCAACTGCTATGCCTGGATGAGCTTCAATTTCGGGCCGACGCTCCTGTCCTGGATGGAACGGCACGCGCCCGAAACCTACGCCCGCATTCTGGCGGCGGACGCCGAAAGCCTCGCCCGCTGGGGACACGGCAACGCTCTGGCCCAAGTCTATCACCATCCCATCATGCCGCTGGCCACGGAACTGGACAAAACTCTGGAAGTGCAGTGGGCTGTTCAGGATTTCAGGCAGCGCTTCGGCCGCGATCCCGAAGGCATGTGGCTGGCCGAAACCGCCGTGGATCTGCCCACTCTGGAAACGCTGGCCGACGCCGGAATAGCCTTCACCATTCTGGCGCCCCGGCAGGCGGCCTCCGTGCGCCGCCCCGGAGAAGCCGGATTCCGCCCCGTTTCCGCCGACACCCTCGACACCACGCGGCCCTATCTGGTCCGCCTGTCCCAAGGCAAGTCCATAACCGTGTTTTTCTACCACGGCCCCACGTCCCAGGCCGTGGCCTTCGAGCGGCTGCTGGAAAACGGGGAAAACTTCTGGAACAGGCTCGCGGCCTCCTTTTCCGGCGGCCTGCGGAACATCGCCACGGACGGCGAATCCTACGGCCATCATTTTCCCTTCGGCGAAATGGCTCTGGCCTATGTGGTGGACCAGGCCCGGCAGGGACGCGACAATCTGGCCCTGACCAATTACGCCGCGTACCTGGCGGCGCACCCGGCCGAACACGAGGTCCTCCTGCACGAAAACACGTCCTGGAGCTGCGCCCACGGCCTGGAAAGATGGAAAACGCATTGCGGCTGCTCCGGGAACGGACACCCGGACTGGACCCAGGACTGGAGACGGCCCCTGCGCCGCTGCCTCAATTATCTGAAGTATTACGCGGATGAACATTTTTTCCGGCGCGGCGCGGAGTTTTTCACCGATCCGAATCTGGCCCTGCGGGGATACGGCCTGACGCTGGCCGGGACGGAGACTCTGGAATCCTTTCTGGACCGCCACGGCCGGAAAAAGCTGGCTGGCGCGGAAAAAACCAGCGCCTGCAGGCTCCTGCTCATGCAGCGTCTGGCGCTGGCCAGTTTCGCCAGCTGCGCCTGGTTCTTCGACGACATTTCGGGTCTGGAGCCGCTCAACGCCCTGACCTCGGCCCGGCGGACGCTCGATCTGCTGCGCGCTTGCGGCGGACCCGATGTGGAGGACGGCTTCGTGCGCATCCTGTCCGAGGCCCAATCCAACGTGGACGATAAATGGGACGGCGCGGCGCTGTGGGAAACCATGATCAATCCACGCCGGCCTTCGCTGCGGAGCCTGGCTCTCTATTTTCCTCCCGGCGGCCCGCACGAAATATCCTGGCCGGGCCTTCGGCTGCGGGCACAAACCGAAGGCCCGGAGCTGGCGCTTCAGGCTTTCTGGCCGGCCACACTGGAAGAAGAGAGCGTCCGGATGCGGATCGCCGAACCAGCTCCTCCGCCGGCGCGCCATGCCGCTGAAATGAGCCTGCGCCTGTCCGCGCGGAATGAGGATGGCCTGCTGCGCCAGTCTGCATCTCTGGCTCTGGCGCTGGCCCCCTTTCTGAACGGCGCGTCCGAAGACCGCGCGCGGGGCAGGCTGGCCCTGCTGCTGCCCGGCCTGAGCTGGAACTGGCTGTCCGGAGAAATGAATCTGTCCGAAGACACGGTGGTCTGGCTGCGGAGAACTCTGGAAAAAAACGAGGCCGCACGAGCCATGCTCGAACGCGAAACCGAGGCTCACGGCGTACGTCTGGCTCAGGAACTGCCCCGGAGCGCCCACGACCTGAGCGGGCTCATCGTGCGGGCGCGCAAGCTCGGCCTGCGCGTCTGGTTCTGGCAGGTTCAGAACATGGTCATGGAGCTGCCCGGCCGGGACGTGCACGCCGAGCTGTGCCAGTTGCTGGGGCTGGCCGTCCGGCCCGACTGAGCGAACGAATGCCTCACTCCCCCATGGACTCGACCCGCCATTTCCTGTTCCGGGAGAATCCCGAATACGCCCCAGCTCCCGCCCGGCAGGAGCATCAGGCTCCGGAGCCGGAGGACTGGCTCCTGTGCCGGACCTGTTCCCGGCCTGTGACCAAAACCCGGGACAGGATCGCCATGGACGGCCGGTACCGGCACAATCTGTTCAACCCGGCGGGCATTCTGTTTGAAATGACATGCTTCACGGCCGCGCCGGGCTGCCGCTTTGAAGGAGAATTCACCGAGGCCTTCACCTGGTTTCCCGGCTATGCCTGGAGATTCGCCCTGTGCGCGGAGTGCCACGCACATCTGGGGTGGGAGTTCCGGCACCAGGCCTCCGGCTTCGTGGGGCTCATCATGACCGAGCTGTCTGCATCATGACTGATGTTCCTGATTCTCCGGACGTTCTTCGGGCTGCCGACCGCAGCCCCCGGGTTCCGGGTCTCAACCGTGAATGCCGAGCCTGGGAAAGACAATTTTGACCAGCAGTACCCAGGCCGCCACGAAAAGCAGCACGTAAAGCAGATTTTCCATCGTTCACCTCTTTTGCAGCAGTTCTTCCACCAACCGGGGCACGCACCGGGCGGCCTTTTCCCGATGGACCACGGCACCGGCCACCCGGCCGGGTTCGGCTTTCGGATCGACAACCAGAACGGACGCGCCGGACGGCGCCTCGTGGGCCAGAAAGGCAGCCGGGTACACGGCCAGAGACGTTCCGATGACCATGAGCACATCCGCCGAAGCCACGATCTCGCGGGCGCGGTCCATCATGGGCACGGGTTCGCCGAACCAGACGATGGCCGGACGCAGCTGTCCGCCTCCGGGGCAAAGATCGCCCAGAGCGATGGGCTCGTAGCCGATGTCCACCACGTAGTCCGGGTCCAGCGTGCTGCACGCCAACCTGAGCTGTCCGTGCAGATGCAGAATGCTGGACGACCCGGCCCTTTCGTGCAGGTCGTCCACGTTCTGGGTGACAATGCTCACCCTGTACCCTTGCTCCAGCCGGGCAAGGGCCGTATGGGCCGCGTTGGGAGCGGCATCCCGCAACTGACGCCGGCGCTGATTGTAAAATTCGAGCACCCGGCCGGGATTGCGGGCAAAGGCCTGGGGTGTGGCCACGTCTTCCACGCGGAATTTGCTCCACAGGCCGTCTTCATCCCGGAAAGTGGACAGGCCGCTCTCGGCGCTGATGCCCGCCCCGGTCAGAGCCACAACATGTTTTCTTTCCATGGCGTTCCCTCTTTCCGACTGGGGTAGCACAGACCGGAACCGCGCGGCAAAAGGAAAAACAACGGAGTTTTCATGAACCCGGACAACGGGATGTATGCCGGTCTTGTGGACGCGCACTGCCATCTGCAGGACGGCTTTCTGCGCCACGGTCTGGCTCCGGCCCTGATCCGGGCCAGAGCGGCCGGAGTGGCCCTGATGTGCTGCAACGGCACCGGCGAGGACGACTGGGACTATGTGCTCGGCCTTGGCCGCACCCACAAGGACGTGCATGTCTCCCTGGGCCTGCATCCGTGGTATGTGGGCGGACGTTCGCCGCACTGGCTGGACCGTCTGGAGGAACTGGTGGCCGCGCATCCCGTGGCCGTGGGGGAAATCGGTCTGGACAACGCCCTGCCCGAACGCAACGACGCCGAACAGGAGCGCGTATTCCTGGCCCAGATGGCCCTGGCCGCAAAATACGCCCGCCCCGTGAGCATCCACTGCCGCAAGGCCTTCGGCCGTCTGGCGGACCTGATCCGGGACATGCCCGAGCGGCCGCCGCGCATGATGCTCCACGCCTATGCCGGTTCCCACGAGATGGTTCCGGTATTCGAAAAGCTCGGCTTTCACATTTCCGTGTGCGCGTCCATCACCCGCCCGGCCAACCGCAAGGCCCGCACGGCCTGCATACGCATCTCGCCCGGCCGTCTGCTGGTGGAATCCGACAGTCCGGCCATCGCGCCGCCCGGCGTACCTTTCGAGCGCAACGAACCGGCCTACCTGCCTCTCGTGGTGGAAACCCTGGCCGGTCTGCGCGGCGAGGATCCCAAGGAACTGGCCCGGTACACGGCGGCCAACGCCCGCCGTTTTTTCGCCTGCAACGGAGAGGACGGCCGATGAGCACCGATACCCTGACGCGCTTTGCCCGCACCCTGCAACTCATCGGCGAAGAGGAACTGGACCGCCTGCAAGCAGCCACGGTGGCCGTGTTCGGTCTGGGCGCGGTGGGTTCCTACGTGGTGGAAAGTCTGGCCAGGGCCGGAGTGGGCGGCCTTGCCCTGTTCGATCACGACACCGTGAGCCGTTCCAACATCAACCGCCAGCTGCTGGCTCTGGAATCCACCGTGGGCAGGTTCAAGGCCCATGTGGCCTGCGAACGGATCATGGACATCAATCCGTCCTGCCGGGTGGACGCCCGCGTGGAATTCGTGAACGGCGACAACGCGGCGGCGCTTCTTTCGCCCGGGTTCAACGTGGTGGTGGACGCCATCGACGGCGTCAATTCCAAGGTGAACCTGATTGTGGCGGCCCGCGGCATGGGTCTGCCGGTGGTGTCCAGCATGGGCGCGGCGGCCAAACTGGACCCTTCCCGCATCCGTACCGCCGACATTTCCAAATCCTTCATGTGCCCGCTGGCTCAGATCATCCGCAAGAGCCTGCGCCACCGCAACATCTCTTCCGGCGTGCGCTGCGTGTTTTCCGTGGAGCAGGCTCAGAACAAAAACACCCCTGTTCTGGAGGAAGCCCCGGAACAGAACCGGCCGGGGCGGCCGCGCGCGCCCATCGGGTCCATCTCCTATCTGACAGGCATGTTCGGTCTGCATGTGGCCGGAGAAACCATACGTCTGCTGCTGGGCCGGGACGAGAAGTGGGAAAAGGAATAGGGCGCGAATGCAGTGGACGAACCACTCCGCAAGGAGCGAGCAGGAAAACTGCGTTTGACGTGAACGAACGGGGCGCCGCCCTGCACCCCCTGGACCCTTTTGCCTGTTCGGCCGCGAGGACATGTCCTCGCGGCCGAACAGGAAGGTCGGAAATATTTCGAAGTGGAGCGACCCTTGACCGCTTCAGCCCACGCGCCGGCCTAAAACGGCCGCCGTCAGAATGAGGGCGAGGCCCCATACGGCCTGCGCCGTGACGGCCTCACCTCTGATGAGAGCCGTAAGAAACACGGCCAGAGGCGGTGTAAGGTAGGTCAGACAGCCGATGGTCGTCATATTGCCCGTGGTCACGGCCCGGTTCCAAAGAGAAAAAGACAGGCTCAAAGGCACAAGACCCAGATACAGGGCCGAAAGCAGAGCTCCGGTCGGAGGCAACCCTTCCGGCCCGCTCGCGATATAGACCAGAGTGGAGCAGACCCCCGCCAGTACCGTGAAGGCCGGCATGTAGTCACGACCCGGACGCAGACGGGACAGCGCCACGGAAAATCCACTCCAGATAAGACCGCAAGTCAGCGCCAGCGCGTATCCGGGTAGATATCTGAAAGAAAAATCGAGACTCTTTCCACCGGAAATCACCAGCCCCGCTCCGGCCAGACCCAACAGGGCCGCGCCCAGTACCGGCAGGGAAAACCGCTTTCTGGTCAACGCCGAAGAAAAAACCACGATCCAAAAGGACCAGGTGGTGGTGAGAATGGCTCCTTCCACCAACGGCGCGCGGTCCATGGCCAGAAAATAGATGGCGTGATAGCCGAAAATGCCCGCCAGACCGAGCAGTGTAAGCCTCATGTCCGGCCAGGGAATACGCGGCCGCCGGGCAAGCAGCATTTCCTGCACGGATAGATACGCCGCCGCCGGAACAAAGCTGAAAAAAAGCAGTTCCGGCACGGAAAGGCCGTCCAGGCCGCCACCCGTAGCAGCCGGCAGGCTGGCCCAACACAGAATCGCGCCCAGCGCGTACAGATAGGGTTTCGTCGGCTCCTCCCACCGAGATTTCATCTCGGGCTGGTTATCGGGGCTTGCAGGGGACTACCAATGCCCACCGCTTCCTGGCAAGAACATCGACGCCAGCGGCCAAGACTCCGGCAGCGTGCTTGTGATGTGTCTGTTGTTTGTAAAAAATGAGTGTGGATGCGTCCGCCCTGACTCACGCGGAGAAAAAGAGCATGACTTTTGACGAACTGGGCATATTGCCCCCTCTGGCCCGGACACTGGAAAAACAGGGCATGACGCCCCTGCCCGTGCAGGAACTGGCCGTCCCCGCTCTTCTGCAGGGCCGGCCGGGCTGGATCGTCTCACGCACCGGTTCCGGCAAGACCCTGGCCTATCTCCTGCCCGTCCTGTCCCGGATCGAGCCGGAAAGACCGGATATTCAGGCCGTCATTCTGGCCCCCACTCATGAACTGGCCATGCAGATTTACCGCGTGGCCTCGGAGCTTGCGCGGGAATCGGGCCTGGACACGCGCATCCAGCCGCTCATCGGCGGCGTGGCCGTGTCCCGGCAGATCGAGGGGCTCAAAAAAAAGCCGCACATGGTCATAGGCTCGGCCGGACGGATCGCGCATCTGATGGATCTGGGCAAGCTGAAGCCGCGCCGCGTGCGATGGATGATTTTCGACGAGGCCGACCGTCTGCTGGCGGAAGAAAGCATGGCCCATATCCGCCGCATTGCCGCCGCTCCGGAAAAAACGCCGTGCCACGTCTTCGTCTCGGCCACGGAAGGACCGGGCGCGGTCAGGGCGGCCCGCGAACTGGCCCCGGACATGGAGCTTCTCAAGGTACGGGAAGAGCGGATCAATCCGGCCATCCGGCACGTCTATCTGGTCTGCGAAGAACGGGAAAAAATCGACTGGGCGCGCAGAATCGTGCGCGGTCTGGAAGCGCCCCGGACACTGATCTTCGTCCATCGCGGCAGCACCGCCGAACGCGTGGCCGAACGCCTGAACTATCACGGCCTGCCCGTTGCCGATCTGCACGGCGCGCGGGACAAGCTGGCCCGGCAGGCCGCTCTGGAACGCTTTCGCAAGGGCGAGGCGCGGGTGCTCATCGCATCGGATATCGCCGCGCGGGGACTGGACATTGCCGGAGTGGATCTGATCATCAATCTGGACGCCCCGAGCCAGAGCCGGGACTATCTGCACCGGGCCGGCCGCACGGGCCGCGCCGGGCGGGAAGGTCTGGTCGTCTCCCTGCTGGCCGGGCCCGAAATCCGTCTGGCCAGGCGGTATGCCGGGGAACTGGGCATATCGCTGGAGGAGGTGCGTCTGGTGCGCGGCACCCTGGCGGCCGCCCCTTCCGGCCGGGAACGGACGCGGCCTGCGACACCGGCGAAGCCGCCCCGGCCAAGGCATCCCTGACTGTCGGCATACAAATGTGCAGACAGGGCTCGGACATCCGGACCGCTCAACTCGGGAGCCGAAATCTCCGGCGGGCGGCAATGTGGCTGTATCAGCATATTGAAATATTCCGGGCTATCTGCGACAGGCGGTCCGGCCGGGGAAATTCCAGCCGGACCGGTTTTTTGACGGCCCGAAAGCCTTATGAACCGGTGTGCCCCGGCTGCGGACAATCAATAAGAGCAGGTACGAGGTAGACACCAATGAGCGACACGAGAAAATTTTACGGCTGGTCGGTTATCGCCGCATCCTGGCTGGCCCTGTTCTGTCTGTTCGGCTGCCGCGCGACGTTCGCCATTCTCAAGGTGCCCATGAGCGCCGACATGGGCTGGACGCAGGCCCAGGTCACACTGGGATATTCCTTCATGATGACCTGCTATGCCCTCGCGGCTTTCGGCAGCGGCCTGATACTCGACAAGTGGGGCACCCGGCCCGCGTATTTTCTGGGGGCCGTCCTCGGCGGGGCGGGCTTCTATGTGACCAGCAACGCGCACACCCTCTACGCCTATTACGCCGCGTACGGCATCCTGACCGGCACGGCCACGGGCATGCTCTGGGTCTCGTCCGTCATTTCCGTGCGCAGATGGTATGTGGGTCTTTCCTATTCGAAGATGTTCGGCATCGCCTTCACCGGAGCGCCCATTTCCCAGGTGATAATGAATCTTTTTGTGAAGCAGGCCCTCGCCGGATCGGAGGGAGACGCCTGGCGCGACGCCATGCAGATGCTCGGCGGTCTGACCCTGATCTGTCTGGCCGCTGCCGCGCTTCTGGCCAGAAAACCGCCGGAACGGTACGGCATGGAGCCCTTCGGCGGGATGCCCGGCGCGGTCGGCGCGCCCCAGCACGTCTGGAGCATCCGGGAAACTTTTACGACCTACCCGATCTGGGGCGTGATACTGACTTTTCTGACCAGCGTTCTGGGGGAATTCATGATCTGGACCCAGGCGGTCAGCTACTGGCACACGGATCTCGGCATACCGCTGGAGTCCGCCGCTCATCTGTACATCATCATCGGCATAGTCGGCATTTTTTCCATGCCCATAATGGGCGTCGTGGCGGATAAAGTGGTACAGCGCTCGGCAAGCGAGGCCTCGGGACGGAAAAAGATGCTCATCTTCGGCCCTCTGACCGGCGCCGCGGCCTGCGCACTGCTGCTCATGCAGACTCCGGAAAGCAGCATTCTCGGCGCCCTGTCGTGCGTGGTTTTCGCCATATACTGGGCCGTGGTCCCCGGAGGCGTGGTCGGATACGCCGGCGCGGTGTACGGCCGGGCCACCCTAGGCAGAATATGGGGGTTGGCCACGCTTATCGTCATGGGGATCGGACCCTTTGCCGGAGCGTTCATCGGCGGATATCTGAAGGACGTCTCCGGAAGTTACACCTATTCCATCATCTTCGCCCTGGGCGCATTCGTGGCGTCCATGCTCCTCGCATCAAGCCTGCCGCTGACGACAACACCCGAAAAAGCCTGACCGGAAAAAGAGACCGGCGATGGGGTTTTCCCAACGCCGGCTCTGAAAGGTCGCCCTCTTCAGGGTCGATGAAGAGGATATTCCGGTCCTCTGGAAGTACCAAAAGGAAAGGCTCTCGTTTTCGAGAGCCTTTCCCTGGAATATACGCGGTAAATCAGAGTGTTACCATCTGGGGGAGCGGTCCCGTTCGGGACGGGGACGGGCTTCGTTGACCTTCAGGGAACGCCCGCCATACTCGGAGCCATCCAGCGCCGCGATGGCCTCGTCCGCACCGCTTTCCATCTCAACAAAGCCAAAGCCGCGAGCCCGGCCGGTCTCACGGTCAGAAATCAGTTTGACACTCGTAACCTGCCCATAGGTGGCAAACAGAGTCTCCACATCCTGTTCGGTAGCACTCCAAGGCAGGTTTCCAACATAAATGTTCTTCGCCATAATCAACACTCATCTCCTTAAAAAAACTGAACAACCCGGGCCGGGCTTTCCCATGGTCTCCGTCACCCCACGGGTCAGCTCCTGTCCCGTCCCCTCACGCCTCGTATCAACCCGCACTTCTGCAACTGATACATGGTTTTGATCTGTACTTTCTTTCACACAGGGACGCAAGATTTTATTCGTTTGTGCAGTGTCTATACATGAGCTTTTTGAAGAAGGCTATGAGCTGATTAATAATAGCTGTTATTAAAAAATTACTCCATAATATATCAAAATAATAAGGAGGACCGCCCATCCATAATGGCGTCCAGTTGCTGTCCGGGCTTGACCGGGATTCGGGGTCCCGGATGTGACAAAGTTTACGGCTCACCCCTTGAAGCACCAGAGAAAAGGCACCCTCTCTTCCGGCATGGGGCGGATGCGCCGCTTGCCTTTTCTTTTTTTTCCCACCATGCTGCGGCACGCTTTTTCAGCCGGGGAGGGCCCCCGACCACCTTCCGGCGGGGACAGAACTCCGCAGATCAAAACCATATGCCCGGAGGAGGCTTCATGGAACGTATCGCATTTTTGACCCTGTTCATCCTGATGCTGTGCGCCACGGCCGCGACGGCCAAGAAACTGGTGGTCGCCACGGATACCAATTTTCCGCCCTTCGAGTTCAAGGACCCGCAGACAGGGAAACACACCGGTTTCGATGTTGAACTCTGGAACGCCATCGCCCGGGAAATGGGAGCGGAATACACCCTGCAGCCCATGGATTTCAACGGCATCATTCCCGGCCTGCAGTCCGGCCAGATCGACGTGGGCATCGCCGGCATGACCATCAAGCCCGAGCGGACCCAGGTCGTGGATTTTTCCGACCCCTACTACAACGCGGGCCTGCTCATTCTGGTCCGGACCGACGATTCGACCACCACGGATGTGACCAGCCTGGAAGGCAAAATCGTGGCCACCAAGCTCGGCACCACCAGTGAAGATTTCGCCAAGCGGGAGGCCAAGGCCAGGGAAGTCAAGCTCTTCCCCAACAACGACGCCATGTTCATGGAGCTCCTGGCTGGCGGTGCCGACGCCGTCATCTTCGATTCCCCCGTCGTCTCCGACTTCATGCGTACGGCCGGCAAAGGCAAGGTCAAGGTCGTCGGGCCGCTGTACATGGGCCAGGCCTACGGTATCGGATTCCCCAAAGGCAGTGAACTGGTGGGCAAAACCAACGCCGCGCTGAAAAAGCTCAAGGACAGCGGCGAATACCGCGAACTGTACATGAAATGGTTCGGCACGGAGCCGAAGTAATCCCGCATCCGCATTCAGGGCCGGGCATCTCCCGGCCTTTTTTGAACCGGCGCGGCGGGCAATCTCAACCGGGAGACGGCGTTCTCCCCTGGAATGTTCATGGCCTTTCAGTTTGAACCATCCGTCATCGTTTCCACCATGCCCATGCTCATGCGCGGCGTATGGTACACCATCTACCTGACCGTCGGCGGCCTCTTTTTCGGGTTCATCCTGGGCGTGGCCGCCGGGCTGATGAAGCTGTCCAGAAGAATTTTCTTCCGCAAGGCGGCCGGATTTTACGTGGAGCTCATCCGGGGCACGCCCATGCTGGTCCAGGCCATGTTCCTGTATTACGGCGTGCCCATGGCCATGGGCCTGCGCATTCCTCCCCTGACGGCGGGCATCATCGTCATCGCGGTCAACTCCGGAGCCTATATCGCCGAAATCGTGCGCGGGGCCATTCAGTCCATCAACGTGGGACAGACCGAAGCCGGGCGATCCATCGGCCTGACCGGCCCCCAGACCCTGCGCTACATCATCTGGCCCCAGGCTTTCCGGCGCATGATCCCGCCTCTGGGCAACCAGTTCATCATCAGCCTGAAGGACACCTCCCTTCTGATGGTCATCGGCGTGGGCGAGCTGCTGCGCACGGGACAGGAAATCGTGGCCGTGAACTTCCGCGCCTTCGAGGTCTATATCGCCGTGGCCCTGATCTATCTGGCCATGACCATGAGCATCGCCAAGGCCCTGCACATTCTCGAACTGCGCCTGCACAACAGGACCAAGAAATGATTCACATCCAAAACCTGCACAAAACATTCGGGAATCTGGAAGTCCTGAAGGGCATCGACCTGGAAATCCGGGCCGGAGAAGTGGTCTGTGTCATCGGGCCGTCCGGCTCGGGCAAATCCACCATGCTGCGCTGTATCAACCGGCTGGAAACGCCGACCTCGGGCACCATCATCGTGGACGGACACGACATCATGGACCCCAGAACGGACATCAACGCCGTGCGGACTGAGGCGGGCATGGTCTTTCAGCAGTTCAACCTGTTTCCGCACATGAGCGTGCTCAGAAACGTCACCCTGGGGCCGGTCAAGGTCCGCAACATGCCGGAAGAGGACGCCCGGCGGCTCGGGCTGGAGCTGCTGGCCAAGGTCGGTCTGGCGGCCAGGGCCGACAACTATCCGGACCAGCTCTCCGGCGGGCAGAAGCAGCGCGTGGCCATCGCCCGGGCGCTGGCTCTGCAGCCCAAGGTCATCCTGTTCGACGAGCCCACGTCCGCCCTGGATCCCGAACTGGTGGGCGAAGTGCTGGAAGTCATGAAGAAGCTGGCGGCGGAAGGCATGACCATGGTCGTGGTCACCCACGAGATGGGCTTTGCCCGCGAAGTGGCGGACCGGGTCATCTTCATCGACGCGGGCCAGATTCAGGAAGAAAACACCCCGGCGGAATTTTTCAGAAATCCCCGGAATCCGCGCCTGCGGGATTTTCTGGGGAAAATCGTCGGGCACTGACATTTCGGGCATGTGCGAACATGCCCGGACGCCGCTCCCTTTCATTCCATGCGCCGGTTCTATTCCGGCCCCTCGCCCGCCATATCCGCATACACCTCGGCCCTGGCTCTGGCCGCAGCCTCCAGCACGCCGACCCGGCCATCCACGAAATCATGCACCGTGGCCCGCGTTTTTCCGGATGAAGGACGCAGAATCCGGCCCAGATACTGAATGAGCCGCCCGCTGAACTTGACCGGCGTGGCCAGGAAAAGCGAGCCCAGATTGCTGGCGTCGAACCCCTCGCCGATGAGCTGCCCCGTGGCGAAAACAACCGGCACACTCCCCGCCTGAATACACGCGGCCATCTTTCTGCGCTCGGGAAGCGGGGTGTCGCCGGTCAGCACCATCCCGTCCAGCCCATGCCGCGCCAGCAGCAGCTCTCGCAGGGCGTGGCAATGCCCTTTGCGGTAGGACAGCACCAGGCTCACGCCCCGGCCGGAGCGGATTTCCCCGGCCAGCTCGTCCACGATGAGCGCGTTTCTGTCCGCGTCCAGAGTGAGATCGGCGATGATTCCGGCGTATTCCTCCACCGGATCGCGCTCCGAATGAAACATGGTCTGGTGAATCCGGATTTCCGGCCGCAGGATGGCCCCGCTGTCCATGAGGGCCGTGCTGTCGATGCGGGCGTGCATTTCACCCAGATGCCAGAAGATGAGCGGGGTCAGGCCGTCGCGCCGGTACGGCGTGGCCGAGAGGCCGAGGGAATAGGCGCAGTCGAAGGCGGTCACGGCCGCCGTGAAGGTCCGGCTGGGCGCGCGGTGGCACTCGTCCACCACCAGATGCCCGATGCGTTTCTTCAGTTCTCTGGCCCGGCTGTACACGGACTGCACCGTGGCCACGGTCACGGCCTGCCCCACCTTGTCCCGGCCGCCGCCGATCATGCCCACTTCGCGTCCGGGGATTCCCAGAAATTCCTCGACGCGCTCCACCCACTGCATGGCCAGATCTCTGGTATGCACCACGACAAGCGCCGGCTGCCGCCGCCGGGCGATGAGGTACAGCCCGCACACGGTCTTGCCCGCTCCGGTGGGCGCGCACAGGGTTCCGAACCGCCGCCGGAGCATGACCGCGCAGGCTTCGCTCTGATAGGACCGCAACTCCCCGTGAAAATGGAAATCCACTTCGGGCAGGGTCCGGCGCTCGTCCCGGTACTCCACCTCTTCGCCGCATTCGGCGCAAATCCGGGCCAGCCGTCCGCCGTAGCCCCGGGGCAGAATCAGCCCCCCGCAGGTGCGCGTGGAGTACAGCTTCAGATGCCGGGAAACCCTGTAGTTGCGGCGGCCCATCTTCAGATTTTCGAGCCACCTGGGATTTTCCAGAGTCAGTTCGGCCATGACCCGGCTTTTGACCTGCTCGGGCACGTCCGAAAGAAAAAGCTTATGGCTGATCCGGCAAAGCATCAGGCGGAAAAAATGCCCGCGCCCCACGGCAGCCGGGTTACGATCAGGAGAGCAGACATCAGGACTCCAGCTTCTCCAGGTTTTCGGCCCGGCCGATGGCGGCCAGCACGTCGCCTTTTTGCAGCACCGTATCGGCCCTGGGCACAAATCCGAACTCCTTGGCGTCCCGCGACCGCATTGCCACCACCTGCATGCCGTACACATTGGTCAGATTCAGGTTCCGCAGAGTCTGTCCCTCCCATTTTTCCACCACGAACTCTCTCAGCACCACGTTGCGCCCAAGCGGCAGGTAATCGACCAGGCCCGGCACGGCCAGCCGGGCCGCCAGCTGTTCGGCCGCGTACCTCTCGGGGAAAATGATCTTGTCCGCGCCGACCTTTTTCAGCACCTTCTCATGGTCCAGACTGATGGCCTTCACCGTGACCCGCCGGCATCCCAGCTCTTTCAGGAACATGACGATGAGGATGCTGGCCTCCATGGAATGTCCGGTGCTGACGACGACCTCCGGCAGCTCCCCGAAGCCCAGCTGCTGCAGGGCCGCCTTGTGCATGGCGTCGGCCTGGTAGACCTGGTCCAGTATTTCGGCGGCTTCCTTGACCTTTTCATGATCGGAATCCACGCCAATCACTGTCTGGCCGTGCCCGCGCAGCGCCTGCCCCAGACTCAGGCCGAATTTCCCCAATCCCACTATGCCGAATTCCTTGCGCTTCACCGGTTCACTCCATTTGCGCCGCCCGCAGAACGCTGTCTTGCGCCCGTCATTTACTCATCCCGGCGTCACCCGATGAGCATGCTCCGCTCGGGCCGCCGGAACAGCTCCCGATCCTGCCAGGACTGCAGGATGATCAGAAAGACAATGGGCCCCAGCCGCCCCACGAACATGAGCGCCATGATCACGATCTTGCCCGCGTCGGAAAGTCTCGGCGTGAGCCCGGTGCTCAGCCCCACGGTGCCGAAAGCGGACACGGCCTCGAAAAAAATCTCGATGAATTTTCCCCGGACCAGCTGATGCGAAATATCCGCGCCCTCGGTCATGCTCAGAACGAATACCGATCCCAGAATGAGCACGGCGGCCAGAATGAGCACGGTCATGGCCTTGCTGATGGTCGGCGAATCCATGGCGCAGCCGCGCACCACCACCTGCTCCCGGCCCTTGACCTGAGACACGCCGAAGGCCAGCAGCACGCGCAGGGTGGTCGTCTTGATGCCCCCGGCGCAGGACCCCGGCGATCCGCCCACGAGCATGAGCAGGATGAGCACGAACAGGGAGGCGTCGGTCATCGCCCCTATATCCACGGTGTTGAAACCCGCCGTGCGCGCCGAAACCGACTGAAACAGGGCGGTCAGGAGACCGGACCACACGTCCGGAGATTTTTCCAGAAGGAAAAACACCACCCAGCCTCCCAGTATCAGATACAGACTGGTCTGGATGACCACCATGCTCTGCCAGCTCAGAACCGCGGCTTTCCCTTTGCGGACCAGCCCGGCGAAAAACCCCGGCAGTTCCACCAGCACATAGAAGCCAAGCCCCCCGCAGATGATCAGCGTCATCAGGACGATGTTGACGGGAAGGTTGTCCGCATACCGCGTCATGCTGCCGGAATACAGGGAAAAGCCCGCGTTGCAGAAGGCCGAGACGGCATGGAAAAAAGCGCCGCCCCAGCTCATCTCGCCCAGGCTCCCCAGCCGCAGCCCGAAGGCTCCGGCCCCTTCGATGCACAGGCAGACAAGGACCATCCGTTTCAGAAAGCGTCCCAGCTGAAAGCCCGGATCATTCAGTAGAAACTGGCCCACGGCGATACGGTCGGTCAGGGTGACCCGCCGGCGGAGCATGTAGAAAATGAGACTTGAATAGGTCATGACGCCCAGGCCGCCGATCTGGATCAGTGCGGCGATGACCGTCTGCCCGAACCCGGTATAGGCCGAGGCCGTATCCACGGTAGCCAGTCCGGTGACGCAGGTGGCGGACACGGAGGTGAAAAAAGCGTCCAGCCAGGACACGCCCTGCTCCGCGCGGGCCGGAGGCGAATGCAAAAGCGCCGCTCCCGCCAGAATGGCCAGAGCGAAAAAATACACCGGCAGAAAAACCGGTGAAAACATCTTTCCGTTGCGCTTCACGATGTCCCTTCAGGCCCCGCCGGGATTTCCCGGCCCCTATTCCAAGGCCGCGGCCAGCAGGGTTCTGGTGTAGTCCTCGCCGGGCGCGGTGAAAATCCGCTCCGTTTCGCCCTGTTCCACCATCCGCCCGTCCCGCATGATGACCACCCGGTGGCACAGCTCCCGCACCAGAGAGAGGTCGTGCGTGATGAACATGTACGTCAGCCCGAAACGGCTCTGCAGGCCGCGCAGCAGTTCCACGATCTGAAACTGCACGGTCCGGTCCAGGGCCGAAGTGGGTTCGTCCAGAATCACGAATCCGGGCCGCAGCACCAGCGCTCTGGCAATGGCGATGCGCTGACGCTGGCCGCCGGAAAACTCGTGCGGATAGCGGTGCATGGACGCCGGATCGAGCTCCACGGCCTCCAGAATCCCGGCGATGCGTTTCTCCCGCTCCCGGCCCGCGGCCAGCCTGTGGGCGTCCAGCCCTTCGGCCACGATCCGCCCCACGGTCATGCGCGGGCTGAGACTCCCGTAAGGATCCTGAAACACGATCTGGAAATCCCGGCGCAGGGGTCGGATGCGCCGCTCCTTCATGGCCGAAAGACGGTGCGGCCCGAAAAAAACATCTCCCCGGCTGTGCACCAACCGCAAAAGAGCCAGGCCCAGGGTGGTCTTGCCCGAGCCGCTCTCGCCCACCACGCCCAGGGATTCGCCCTGACGGATATCCAGGGACACATCCCGCACGGCCCGGACATGACCTGCGGGCCGGCCCAGAAAGGTACGGCCCACAGGAAAACTCACATTCAGGTTCCGGACGGAAATCAGGACCGGCGCGTCCCCGGCCACGGGCACGGGTCGTCTGCCGGACCGGGGCCGGAGCAGCTCCCTGGTATAGGGATGCTCCGGAGCGGAAAAAATTTTCTCCCGTGGCCCGCTCTCCACGATCTCGCCGCGCCGCATGACATATACCCGGCCGGCCATGTGCCGGACCACGCCCAGATCGTGGGAAATGAGCAGAATAGCCATGTTCAGACGGACCTGAAGACTTCTGAGCAGATCAAGAATCTGGGCCTGGGTGGTCACATCCAGAGCCGTGGTCGGTTCGTCGGCGATAAGCAGGGACGGATCGTTGGCCAGAGCCATGGCGATCATGACCCGCTGGCGCTGGCCGCCGGAGAGCTGATGAGGAAAGCTGTCAAAACGCGATTCCGGATCCGGAATGCCCGCCAGACGCAGAAGCTCCAGCACCCGCTCCCGCACCGCGACGCCGGGGCGGTGCAGAACCACGCTTTCGGCTATCTGCCTGCCCACGGGGTGCAGCGGGTTGAGGGAAGTCATGGGCTCCTGAAAAACCATGCCCACGCGGCCGCCGCGCACTTCGCGCAGGCCGGATTCCGGCAGGCTCAACATGTCCCGGTCCTCGAACACGATCCGCCCGGAAACCCGGGCGCTGGCAGGCAGAAGTCTGAGGACGGACAGTGCGGTCACGGACTTGCCCGAACCGCTCTCGCCCACCAGCGCGCAGGTTTCACCCCGGCGCACGCGCAGACTGACCCCGCGCACGGCGGGAATGCTCCGCCCGTCCACATGAAAATCCACGTTCAGATTCTCGACGGACAAAATCGGCCGGTCTTCCGGCGGCGCGGATTCACGCCCTGGGGTCAAAGGCATCCCGCACTCCTTCTCCGATAAAGACCAGCAGGGTCAGCAAAAGGCTCAGGGTCACAAAGGCGGAAATGCCCAGCCAAGGCGCCTGGAGATTGTTCTTCCCCTGGGCCAGAAGCTCCCCCAGAGAGGGCGAACCCGGCGGCAGGCCGAAGCCCAGAAAATCCAGGGAAGTCAGGGTGGTGATGGCTCCGCTGACGATGAACGGCATGAACGTGATGGTGGCGATCATGGCGTTAGGCAGGATATGCCGGAACATGACCGCCCTGTCGGAAAGTCCGAGAGCCCTGGCCGCGCGCACATACTCCAGATTGCGGCCGCGCAGGAATTCGGCCCGGACGACGTCCACCAGGCTCATCCACGAGAAAAGCAGGGTCACGGCCAGAAGCCACCAGAATCCGGGGGCGACCAGCGAAGCCAGAATGATCAGGATGAACAGGGCGGGCATGCCGGACCAGATTTCCAGAAAGCGCTGCCCGGCCAGATCGATCAGGCCGCCGTAATATCCCTGGAACGCGCCCACGGCGATGCCTATGGCGGAGCCGCACGAGGCCAGGATGAGGCCGAACAGGATGGACAGCCGCACGCCGTAGATGATGCGGGCCAGCACGTCGCGGCCCTGGTCGTCGGTGCCCAGCCAGTTCCGGGCCGAAGGCGGAGCCGGAGCGGGCACGGGCAGATCGTAATTGATGGTGGCGTGGCTGTAGGGCACGGGGGGCCAGAGCATCCAGCCGTCGGCGCGGATCAGGTCCCGGATATGCGGGTCGCGGTAATCGGCCTCGGTTTCAAAATCCCCGCCGAAGACGGTCTCCGGATAAGTCCTGAACACCGGGGCATAGAACTGCCCCTGAAAACGCACCAAAAGCGGCCGGTCGTTGGCCACCAGTTCCGCGCACATGCTGACGGCGAAAATGGCCAGAAACGCCAGAAGGGACCAGAAGGCCCGCCTGTTGGCCCGGAAAGCCCGCAGACGGCGGCGGGTGACGGGATTCACGCAGCCCCGCCCCGCCCGCTGAAATCGATGCGCGGGTCCACCAGCATGTAGGTCAGGTCGGACACGATCTTGGTCAGCAGGCCGATCAGGGTGAAGATGTACAGGCTGCCGAACATGACCGGATAGTCCCGGTTGATGGTCGCCTCGAAGCCCAGAAGTCCCAGTCCGTCCAGGGAAAAGATGACCTCGATGAGCAGGGAGCCGGTGAAGAACATGGAGACGAAGGCCGCCGGAAACCCGGCGATGATGAGCAGCATGGCGTTGCGGAAAACGTGTCCGTAGAGCACGCGGCCCTCGGACAGCCCTTTGGCCCGGGCCGTCATGACGTACTGCTTGCCGATTTCATCCAGAAAGGAATTCTTGGTCAGCATGGTCAGGGTGGCGAAGCCGCCGATGACCATGGCCGAGACGGGCAGGGCCAGATGCCAGAAATAGTCCGCGATCCTGCCCCACAGGGAAAAATTCTCCCAGCCGGGGGAGGTCAGGCCGCGCAGGGGGAACCAGCTCAGGTAGCTGCCCCCGGCAAAGAGCACCACCAGCAGGATGGCGAAAAGAAACACCGGGATGGCGTTGCCCACGATCATGGCCGTGCTGGTCCAGACATCGAAGCGCGAGCCGTGGCGCACGGCCTTGGCGATGCCGAGCGGTATGGACAGGGCGTAGATGGCAAGCGTGCTCCAAAGCCCCAGCGAAAGGGATACGGGAATTTTCTCGGCGATGAGGGCTATAACGCTCTTGCTGCGGAAAAAACTCTGACCCAGATCGAATGCGGCGTAATCGCGAAGCATGCGTACATAGCGCTCCCACACGGGGCGGTCGAAGCCGTACATTTTCTCAATGCGTTTCACCAGAGCCGGATCCAGCCCCCGCGCTCCCCGGTAGTCCGAAGGATCGGAGGTTTCCCCGCCGGAGCCGCCGATCCGCGCCGTGGCCTCCACATCCAGGCCCTGGAGCCGGGCCATCATCTGCTCCACAGGTCCGCCGGGAGCGGCCTGCACGATGAAGAAATTGAGCGTCAGAATGCCCCACAGGGTCGGCAGGACAAGGGCCAGCCTCCGCAGGATGTAGGTGCGCATCACCTGGCTTCCAAGCCGCGCCGCCGGGCCGCCAGCTCACGGTCCTTATCCGGGTCCACCCACCAGGAATAAAAATCCAGAACGTAGCCGGGGCGCTTTTCCGGCTGTCCGAACCTGTCCCAGAAGGCCACGCGCCACGCGCCCGCATGCCACTGGGGAATGACGTACCATCCCCACAGAAGCGCCCGGTCCAGAGCCTTGCAGCGGGTGATCAGGGCCGCCCGGTCCGGTGCCGCGATGACCATGTCCACCAGCCTGTCGATGGCCGGGTTCTCGATGCCGCAGTAGTTGCGCGAGCCCGGAGTCCGGGCCGAGGAAGAATGCCAGAAGGAACGCTGCTCGTTGCCCGGCGAGAGCGACTGCGGAAAGCTGCCCACGATCATGTCGAAGTCGAACCGGTTCAGCCGCTCCAGATACTGGGAAACATCCACCATGCGCACGTTCATGGTCACGCCCAGCCGGGCCAGGCTGCGCCTCAGCGGCAGAACGACGCGCTCGAAGTCCGGCTGCACCAGAAGTATCTCGAACTCGAAAGATCGGCCATCCTTCATCAGCCGCCCGTCCTGCACGGTCCATCCGGCCTCGCGCAGCAGATTCGCGGCCACACGCAGATTCTCCCGGTTGTTGCCCGATCCGTCGGTATCCGGCAGCAAAAATTCCCGCTCACGCACGGCCTCGGGCAAATCCAGGCCGTCCAGCAGGGCGCGTTCTGCGGGCGAGGGCAGGCCGCCCGAAGCCATCTCGGAATTGGAAAAAAAGCTCGTGGAGCGGGTGTAGAGGGAATGAAAGAGGTTTCTGTTGGTCCACTCGAAGTCGAAAGCATAATTGAAGGCCTCGCGCACCCGCGCGTCGGCGAAGAATGGACGGCGGGTATTGAACACGAAGGCCTGCATGCCCTGGGAAAGCTTGTGCGGTATGGTTTCGGTGCGGATCAGCCCGGCCCGGAGGGCGGGCCCCGCATATCCCGTGGACCATTGTTTGGCGCTGTATTCCTGGCGGAAGTCGTAGGCTCCGGCCTTGAAGGCCTCCAGAGTCACGCTCAGATCACGGTAATAGTCGTAGGAAACGGTGTCGAAATTGTAGCGGCCCCGGTTCACGGGCAGATCGCGGCCCCAGTAACCGGGGTCACGTTCGTAGGTCACGCGCTGACCGGGCCTGAAGTCCTTGATGCGGTACGGCCCGCTGCCCAAGGGGATATCGAGGGTGGATTCGGCGAAATCCCGGTCCTTCCAGAAGGCTTCGGGCAGTACCGGCAGCTGTCCGAGAATGAGAGGCAGCTCCTTGCTGGCCTGGGGCTTGAAGAAAAAGGTCACGGAGAGAGGGCCGGACACCTCCACCCGATCCACTTCAGCGTAATACTGAGCGTAATGCGGATCGCCTTTTTCCACCAGGGCGTGGAACGTGAAGGCCACATCCGCCGCCCGCACCGGCGAGCCGTCGTGGAAACGGGCCTCCTTGCGCAGGTGAAAGGTAATGGAAGAACGGTCCGGCGAAAGCTCCATGCTCTCGGCCAAGAGGCCGTATTCCGTGAAGGGCTCATCCCCTGATTGCGTCGTGAGGGTGTCGAAGAGCAACCCCACCCCGGCGGCGGGATGCCCCTTTACAATGTATGGATGAAAGCTGTCGAAGGAGCCGATGGCCGACAGCGTTACATGGCCGCCCTTGGGCGCGTCGGGACGGACGTAATCGAAATGCTCGAAATCCCGGCCGTAGCGGGGCTCCCCGTCCATGGACAGAGCATGCACGCCCGCCGCCGCGGAGCTCTGGACGGAACAAAGCAGAAGGAGAAGCGTCAGAAGGTATTTCATCGGAGGACCCCTTAAGGACTCAAGTCGCAAAACCGGAAATATCCGCGACACAAGGCGCATCCTGTCCCGAAAAGCGGATACTCCGCCCCGGTTCAGGAGCCAGCCTTCTGTATCCGCCCCGCTTTTGAGCGTCAAACCCGCATGAGCCAAGCTTTGGAAGATTGCAGAAGATTCCCGCCCGTATTGACGCCGGAAGCCATCAAACCTATCGAATCCGGACGGCCGGACACCCGGCCGGATCCTCACGCACGGAGGCGCGAAAAATCTTGAAAACCCAACCCCGCGTCGAAAAAATCGGCGGGACCTCCATGTCCCGGTTTCCGGAGATCATCGACAATATCATTCTCCGCAACCCTGACGACGTGTACGGCCGGATTTATGTCGTTTCGGCCTACGGCGGCATCACCAACGAGCTGCTGGAACACAAGAAGACCGGACAGCCCGGCATCTATCAGCTCTTCCGGGAGCAGCAGAATTACTCGCGGAAAATGCTGGATCTGCGGGACAGGCTGTTTCAGTTGAACGAGGCGCTGGTTCCGGCCGGGCTCGATCTGGACGAGGCCAACGATTTCATCGGCGACCACATCGATCTGGCCATCAACGTGCTGCGCAGCATGGATAACGTGCTGGCCTCGGGCTATGTGTCACACAAGGCCCTGCTGCTGGCGGCCCGCGAGCTGCTCGCCTCTCTGGGGGAAATGCACAGCGCCTTCAATTCGGCCAATATCCTGCAAAACCGGGGCTACGACGCCACCTTTGTCGATCTGAGCGGCTGGGAAGACAGCCGGCAGCTGACCATCGACGAACGCATCAGGGACAGCTTCGAACATATCGATCCGTTCTCCACCATCTGCTTCGCCACGGGCTACACCAAGGGCACCGAAGGCATCATGCGCGAATTCGACCGCGGTTATTCCGAAGTCACTTTCTCCAAGGTGGCCGTGCTCATGGGAGCCAGCGAGGCCGTCATCCACAAGGAGTACCATCTGTGCTCGGGGGACCCGGTACTCATCGGTGAGAACAGGAGCCACCCGGTCTGCAACACCAATTTCGACGTGGCCGACCAGCTGGCCGACGTGGGCATGGAGGCCATCCATCCCAAGGCATCCAAGCCGCTCGAAATCCACAATATCCCCATCCGGATCAAAAACGCCTTCGACCCGGGCCACAGCGGCACTCTGATCACCAAGGATTTCATCGCGCCACAGTCCATGGTGGAGATCGTCACGGGTTCGGACAAGGTGGTCTGCCTGGAAATCCACGACACCCGCATGGTCGGCGAGGTGGGCTTTGACCTGCGTATTCTGCAGGTTCTGGCCGCGCATCAGGTTTCCTACATCAGCAAGGCCACCAACGCCAACACCATCGGCATGATCCTGAACGAGCGGGACTGCACGCCGGAGCTCGTGGCCGATCTGGAAGAGCGGTTCGAACACATCAGCACCCGGCCCGTGGCCATTGTCTGCGCCATTGGTTCCAATATCGGACAGCCGGGCATTCTGGCCAAGGCGGCTGGAGCACTGGCCAAAAACGACATCAACATCCTGTCCGTGTCCCAGACCGCGCGCCAGACCAACATGCAGTTCGTGGTGGAGCGGAAAAATTTCGCTAAGGCCCAGATCGCCCTGCACGCGACCCTGTGCATGCCTCAGAACCCGGATGTTTCCGGCTAGAAAATGAAGAATTGGAAAGAAAATGCTTCCGGACATCAGGAGCGTGTCCGGAAGCATGGCAGACGAGTGTACACCGGCCCTAAATAATGAACCGCCCCACCAGTTCCTGAAGCCTTTTCGCCAGCTGCTCCAGTTCCCGGGCACTATCCTGCACATGCTGGCTGTTGGAAGTCATCTCGTCCGAGGCATTGCGGACCAATTCTATATCTTTGCTGATGGACGTGATCTGGCCGGAGCTTTTGGCCACGTTACTGTTCAGTTCCGTAATGCCGGAAGATGCCTGTCCCACACTCTCGGCGATTTCACGGGTGGTGGCGGACTGTTCTTCCACGGCGGCGGCGATAGTGCTGACAATGTCGTTCATATCGCCAATCACAGCGCTGACCTGATTGATTTCGCTGACAGTCTTTCCCGTGACTGCCTGGATTCCCAGCACCCGCTGCCGGATGTCTTCCGTGGCTTTAGCCGTTTCCTGAGCCAGTTCCTTGATCTCATTGGCCACAACGGCGAACCCGCGCCCGGCCTCTCCAGCTCTGGCCGCTTCAATGGTCGCGTTCAGGGCCAGAAGGTTGGTCTGGGAAGAAATGGCCGCAATGGTGGCCGTCACGGTGTTGATTTCCCTGGCCGCCTCGCCCAGTTCATGGACGCTGCGCGAAGACTCCCGGGCTTTGACTACCGCTCCGGAAGCGATGTCTTTAGCCCGTTCGGAATTCTGGGCGATTTCCTGGATGGTAGCAGACATTTCCTCGGCGGCAGCGGCCACAGTACTCATATTAACCGAAGCCTCCTCCATCGCTGCAGACGCGGAGTAAATGTTATCTGCCACGCTCGTTGCCGACGACGCCACAGATGCCGCCATGCTGGCCGTCTGCCCAGAGCTTTCTGTCATCTGTTCGGAAATCCCCGAAAGCTCAGAAGAGGATGCGGACAGGTCGCGGGTGGACACACTGATCGCCTCGAGCATTTCCTTGGTCCGCGAAACCATGGTATTCATAGCCTCAGCGAGATTCCCAAGAGCATCCCTGGCGATATAGGTAAACTTTACAGTGTAGTCCCCATCGGCGACTTTCAGACTGTTGTCCGCCAAGGCGTTTATCGGCCTGGATATGAGCCGGATGAGCAAAGCCGTAATACACACGCCCAGAACCAGAGCCACCAGTCCCAAAATAATGCCGCTGCGCAACAATTTGGCGTCCACGCCCTGAGTCATCTGCTCATCTGTCAACCCAACGGCTATGTACCAATCCCAAGGCTCGAAATATTGGACATATATGGTCTCGCGCTCTCCTCGCTGCACATATTCCACAAAACCCTGCCTGCCGTTTTTCAGCATGTCCCCAAGCCCGGGGACCTCAAAAATATTGTCTCCTTCAGTTGCGGGATGAACAAGAACCAGCCCATTGGAATCATACACAAAAAAATATCCAGCACCCAGCAGTCTCGTTGAAGAGATGAGTTCCCGAAGTTCGGGGGTGAGAATTCTCTGCCCGATAAACAGCGCCCCAATGACCGCTCCTTCCGGCCCTTTTATGGGCGCGTAGCGAGTGGAATACCAGCCATCGAGGACCCACGCCCGACCGTGATAGCTCTCTCCATTGACAAGAGCCTTGTACACAGGACTGTCTCCTGCGAGAAAAGTCCCCGTCATGGGCTTACCGCTCGCGTCTGTCAGGGTGGTAGCCACTCTGACCAAGGTGTCTCCGACCCTTTGAAAGACGGTCAGCTCCCCAGTGGACAGTTTTTTCATGCTTCCCATGAGAGCAGTATTATCATTTATAACTGTCTCGCCGAAAACAAGAGAGCCAATTTCTTTCGCAGTACTTGAGGAGCCATTTATTATCTGGGTTTTCCGGATACTATACTCGTCGATCCGGGCCTGCCCCATTCTGCCGAGCTGGTCCTTGAGTACCGCCATCTCTTTCTGCAAGCTATTGGAGATCTCCCGTTCCTTCATGGCGAAAACATTCCACAAAGACGCAGTGGAAGAGGAAGTGATATCCTTCCCTGTATTGAAGGCATTCTTTCTTGTTTCAAAGATAGAATAAAATATTATGGCCAATATCGTGATCGTGAGAATAGCTGTGAACCCGAAAAAAAACTTCGTCGTGAATTTTACACGCTCCATCTGAAACATCATCGTTCACTCCCCATGCCATCTTGTTACCGGAAATAGTCAAAATTTGATGCTTTTCAGGACACCAGACAAAACAGTGGTCGTTCAACCGCGATAAGGAAAAGAATATTCTTCCCACCTGCTCTTAACAGCTATCAGCTTAGCAAAAACTATGACAACGATATCATGCAGCTACTAGCTTGGTAAGCTGGGTTTATCCTAAGGGAGAGGACAATTGTAGACAGCATCCTCGATAAATTTTTGTCTAAATGGCGATGCATCTAATATGTATAGCACCCAAGAATTCTACTATTATTCTTCGTATAGCGAGCGCTATCCCTCGCCAGCCCTTCAATTCCAAGAACACATTTCCACCAAAAAATTCCGTAGACCAAACATCTATCATATACTGGGGGAGTTGCACTTCTTCCAGATAGCTTCCATCGATTTGACCGTCCATATATCAAAATTATCTATTCCTCTGACGAATCTACAAGCTTGTACATAATCAACTGTGATTTCTGCTGTAGCAGATATTTTTACCGGCATGTCATGCACATCCACAATCAAATGTATCTTGGAGTTGAGACCATACATTTTTTAGAAAAATAAAAAACTTATTTTAATTAAAATATAAGTCAACAATACTACTTAGAATTCACTTCCAACAAA
>JAUMXF010000104.1:6050-7872 GCA_030529235.1 Pseudomonadota bacterium | reverse complement strand
AATCTGATCTGCGTGCCCTTCGACGCGGACAAGGAAGAAGTCGCCCGGCTCATCAGCCGCTACAATTTTCTGGCCCTGCCCGTGGTGGATCATGAGCAGCGCCTGCTGGGCACGGTCACTGTGGATGACGTCATCGATATCATCCAGGCCGGCGCCAGCGAGGACATGCAGTCCATGGTGGGCGCCGGCGCTGACGAGACCGTGGATTCGCCCTGGACGTATTCCCTCAGAATGCGGCTGCCCTGGCTCATTCTGAACGTGTTGAACTCCGCCGTTTCCGCCTTCGTGGTTCATCTCTTCGAGGGCACCATCGCCCAGATGGCCATTCTGGCCGCCTTGATGCCCATTGTGGCCAATCAGGCGGGCAATACCGGCCAGCAATCCCTGGCGGTGATGATCCGGCAGCTGGCCATGGAGCGCTTTGACAGGAAGAAAAGCTGGGGGGCCGTGCTCCGGGAAGGCAAGATCGGGCTGGCCAACGGATGCATCGTGGGCACGCTGGTTTTTCTGGGGCTTCTGGCCTGGACGCATAACATGGGACTGGCTGCGGTCATGGCGCTGGCCCTGTGGGCGGACATGATCATCGGCGCCGTGGCCGGGGCGTCCATCCCGCTCGTTCTGAAAGAGCTTGGCCGCGATCCGGCTCAGGCATCCAGCATCTTCCTGACTACCCTGACAGACAGCATCGGTTTTTTTACCTTTCTGGGCCTGGCGGCCGTCTGGCTTTTCTGACCCGCTCTTTCGGCCACGAGTCAGTCTTCGGGTTCCACGGCCTCCATCAGTTCGATGGTCAGCCGCAGAAAATCGGCTTCGGTGATGATGCCGCACAGTTTTCCCCCGCTGACCACCGGCAGGCAGCCGTATTTTTCCTCCAGAAGCAGTTTCGCGGCCTCCTTGAGGGGCATGTCCGCGGATACTGTGCATACGTCGCGCTGCATGATCTCGCGGATGGGAATGCCCGCCTCGATCTCATCCTGAGTCCTGCGGTTGATGCCGGCCAGCTCCGAGACAGCCGCGGCAAGGATGTCGCGGTGGGTGAGCAGCCCGGCAAAATTGCCCTGACTGTCCACGATGGGAATGTGGCGGATGCGGGCCAGATCCATCAGATCCCTGGCCGCGCTCAGGCTGTCGGTCTGAGTCAGGGTGAAGACGTCCCGGGTCATGATGTTTTTTACGAGAAACATGGTTTTCTCCTTTTTGCATATTGTTTCCCATTCCACCGGAGCGGGCAAGGAAAACCTGTCCGGGCCGTGCGTACGGCGGATCCTGTTGACTTGCATGGGGAAATCTGTTTCGTCATATCTTTCTGTATGTCCCAGTGAGTTGCGGATGCCGGGGAGGTTTTTTGAGAGGATTCCAGCGCAATCGGGAGCGGATGGTGCGGCAGATCGAAGCCAGAGGCATCTCCGATCACCGCGTTCTCGCCGCCATGCGCCGGATTCCCCGCCACCTCTTCGTCGATGAGGCGTTGCAGGCGCAGGCCTACGGAGATCATCCGGTGCCCATCGGATTCGGGCAGACTCTGTCCCAGCCCTATATTGTGGCCCTGATGAGTTCGCTTCTGGTGGTCCGGCCGCGGATGCGTATCCTTGAAATAGGCGCGGGCTCGGGATATCAGGCTGCCGTTCTCGCCGCCATGGGAGCCGATGTCTTTACGGTGGAACGTATCCGGCAGCTGTATCTGACTGCGCGTAACCGCCTGCTGGAGATGAAGCTCTTCAATGTCCAGGTCAAACTGGACGACGGAACTCTGGGGTGGTCCGAAGAAGGGCCTTTTGACCGGATCATCGTCACGGCGGGCGGCCCCGAAGTGCCGGAACCG
>JAUMXF010000104.1:0-6016 GCA_030529235.1 Pseudomonadota bacterium | reverse complement strand
AATGGTCATCCCGGTGGGCCGCACCAGAAGGGACCAGCGCCTGCTGCGCATTTTCAAGAAAGAAGGGCGCATCCACCACGAGGACCAGGGTTGCGTGGCCTTCGTGGATTTGGTCGGTTCCCATGGATGGTAGCTGTTTGGGGCTCTAACGAGCCGATTTTTCTGGAGGAATAATGTCCGGTAGCAAGTCTTCCTGTGCGTCCTGTTCCGGCCGGAGCAATCTGGGCCAGATTCAGGACAGCCCCGAGTCCAAAATGGAGCGGCAGGATAAACTCATCGTTAGCGCGCTGTCCAAAATCAGACACAAACTTTTCGTCATGAGCGGCAAGGGAGGAGTGGGGAAAAGCTCCGTATCCGCCAACCTTGCAGTGGCCTTGTCCCTGAAGGGATACCGGGTGGGCCTTCTGGATGTGGATATCCACGGTCCAAGCATTCCTCATTTGCTCGGGCTGCAAGGACTCCTGGAAGTGGATCAGGCCAGGGGGGTTCGTCCCAAACAGTACAGTGAAAATTTGTCCGTGGTTTCCATGGAGTCCCTGCTCACGGATCCAGACCAGGCAGTTCTGTGGAAGGGTCCCATGAAGACTTCGGCCATCCGGCAGTTTGTCTCTGACGTGGAATGGGGCGAGCTTGATTTTCTGGTCATCGATTCTCCTCCGGGCACGGGTGATGAACCCATGGCTGTTCTGAAGACTGTTCCGGACGCCTTGGCCATTGTAGTGACGACGCCCCAGGAGATCTCCTTGGCGGATGTCCGCAAGTCCATCAATTTCTTGCAATATGTGAAGGCCAATATCCTCGGGGTGGTCGAAAATATGAGCGGTTTGACCTGTCCGCACTGTGCCCAGCATATTGATCTGTTCAAAAAAGGAGGCGGTGAGGAATTGGCCGGGAAATATGGGTTGCGTTTTCTTGGCGCCATTCCGCTGGATCCGGCTGCCGTGCTGGCTGGGGATCTGGGCAAGCCTGTGGTCATGCTGGACGTGGACTGTCCTGCGAAGAAGGCATTGCTAGGCTTGTCGGAGAAGGTTATTGCCGCGACAGAGAGCATTTCGGAGGCAGTATCTGTCGGCAGCGATGCTTAGTTATGGATATCAGAGATGTTTTGCGTGTTATGAAATTTACCCTTGCGTTTATCTGTATTTTGAATGTGCTGCTTTGTGTGGCGGAGAGTTCTCACGCAAAGAAGCTCTATTACAGAATCAAAGAAGATGGCACGCTATGCATTACAGATATACCGAATTCATCAAATTACAAGCCATATAAGTTCAAGAAATCCAAGAATTATATTCGGAACGCCTTGGCCGCATTCAAGCGCGAGAAGAAGAGCATCAAGGAAGTACAAAGCATTGTATCACGATTATGTGAAAAATACGGTGTGGAAAAAAGTCTGGTTATGGCGGTGATCGATGTGGAGTCCGGATTCAATGCTGCTGCAGTTTCGTCGGCTGGAGCGCAGGGGCTGATGCAGATCATGCCAGCTACAGGGAAGGATCTGAATTTGTCCGATCCTTTTGATCCCATGGAAAATATCGATGCAGGCATTCGCTATTTGAAATATCTGCTGGATACGTTTCCAGACAAGCGTCTGGCCGTGGCGGCCTACAATGCCGGACCCAATGCCGTAAAAAAGTACGGAGGTATTCCTCCGTATGCCGAAACTCAAGGATATGTTCAAAAGGTCTGGGCACGATTGAAGCATTATGAATGAACCTCTATGAATACTGCCAACGCCCTGACAATTTTCCGTATTGCGGCCGTTCCGTTCATTGTGGCGCTTTTATACTTCCCTGCGCCACTAACTTGTCTGCTGGCCGCGATTTTTTTTCTGATCGCCATTCTGACCGACCTCGCTGACGGCTTTATCGCCAGAAGATATAATCAGGTGACCAATTTTGGGAAATTTCTTGATCCACTGGCCGACAAGATTCTCATTGCTTCGGTTCTGATCATGCTTTCCAGCTTGGGCTGGGTTCCGGCCTGGATAACGATCATTATCGTGGTCCGGGAAATTCTGGTGACCGGTTTGCGCGCCATTGCCGCCGATAAAGGGCAGGTCATTGCCGCCGACCGGTATGGAAAGCTGAAAACCATCATGCAGAGTGTGGCATTGGTACCACTTGTTCATCACTATCCTTTTCTGGGTACGGATTTGGCATCGCTCGGGCAGATGCTTTTACTGGCGGCGGTGGTTTTGACGGTTTTTTCCGGATGGAATTATCTTTACAGCTTTTATCGATTGTGGGGCGAGTGAACTCCACTGGTGAGCTTTTCCAAAGGATGCGGCGCAAGCGCAGGGGGATGTGTAATTGGCTCAGATTGATGCTTTTTTCAAGATGATGCACGAGCTTGGCGCTTCGGACTTGCATCTGTCGTCCGGCTCCCAGCCGGTCATTCGGCTGCAGGGTGAAATGCAGCGGATCAAGTACAAGATGCTGGAGCACGAAGAACTGAAAAAACTGCTCTACGAGATCACGCCGGAGAACAAGATCAAGATCTTTGAAGAGACCGGAGATGTCGATTTCGCTTATGAGGTGCCGCATCTGGCCCGCTACCGCTCCAACTTTTTTATGCAGAAGCGGGGAATCGGGGCTGTTTTCCGAGAGATTCCCCAGAAGATATTGTCCATTGACGATTTGGGGTTGCCATCCATTTTGAAAAATCTGGCTCTTCTGCCCAAGGGGCTGGTGCTGGTCACCGGCCCCACAGGCAGCGGAAAATCCACCACTCTGGCAGCCATCATCGACTATGTGAACAAGATCCGCAAAGACCATATCCTGACTATCGAGGACCCCATCGAATTCGTACACGAGCCGCAGAGCTGCCTCATCAACCAGCGTGAGGTGGGGCGGGATACCCAGTCTTTCAGCGCGGCTCTGCGCGGCGCTCTGCGCGAAGACCCGGATATCATCCTGGTGGGCGAGATGCGCGATCTGGAGACCATCCAGCTGGCTTTGGAAGCGGCGGAAACCGGTCATCTGGTTTTTGCCACACTGCACACCATTTCCGCTTCCAAAACCATCGACCGTATCATCGAGGTTTTCCCGGGGGAATTGCAGGGACAGATCCGTTCCGGTCTGGCCGATTCCCTGAGGGCCATCATCGCCCAGAACCTGTTCAAGCGGGTGGACAGACCGGGCCGGGTTGCCGGAATTGAAATCCTCATCGCCACTCCGGCCGTCCGCAACCTGATCCGCGAAAACAAGATTTTTCAGATCAATTCCGTCATCGAAACAGGTAAGAAGTTTGGTATGCAGAGCCTCGACGAAGCTATCCTCCGGCTTTTGACCGCTGGCATCATCGATCCGGAGCAGGCGTACAACAAGGCGGCGACCAAGGCCAAATTCAGGGAATTTCTGACTAATCCTCCGCAGGACTTCACAGAGGTGTAAGATGCAAAGAGCGCAGCTTGACCATATTCTGCATCAGATTCTTGAAGACGCTCCTGAAGCCTCGGATATTATTTTCACCGTGAACAAGCCGGCTCAGGTGGAAGTGCACGGGGAACTCCGGAATGCGCGCATGGAACCCAACCCGGGACCGCTTTTGCCCATTCAGGTCGAAGCCATTGCCATGTGTATGATGGGCAAGCGTTTGCGTCTGTATGAGGATCAGGTACTCAGAGGATCCTGCGACCTGTCCTACGAACTTCCCGGGCTTTGCCGGTTCCGTGTCAATATTCTGGGACAGCGCGGTTCTCTGGCCATTGTCATGCGCAGATTGACCTCCGCCGTGCCGACCATCGGGGAACTGGAACTCCCGGATGTATTCTACGAGATGTCAAGGGAGAAATTCGGGCTGATCCTGATCACCGGAGCCACGGGTACGGGTAAGACGACATCATTGGCCGCGCTTATCGATAACATCAATCAGCTTTACCGGAAGCATATCGTCACACTGGAGGATCCCATCGAATATGTGCATGAGCACAAGCTCGGCACGATAAACCAGCGGGAGCTGGGCAGGGATTTTGATGCTTTCGCTTCAGGTTTGCGCGCCGCCTTGCGCCAGGCTCCCAAAGTCATTCTGGTGGGCGAAATCCGTGACCGGGAAACAGTGAGTATTGCCCTGGAGGCGGCGGAAACAGGCCATCTGGTCCTCGGCACACTGCACACCAGCGATGCCGGGCAGACAATCAACCGTATCATCGGTATGTTCGAACTGGCTGAAGAACGACTGATCCGCGACCGCCTCGCTGGTAGTCTGAAATTCGTCATCTCTCAGCGCCTGATGCCGCGGATCGGAGGAGGCCGGGTTCCGGCTTTTGAAATCATGAAGACCAATTTGCGGGTCCGGGAAGTCATCTTCAACGGAGAAACCGAAGAGAAGAATTTCTATAACATTGTGGAGAGTGGAGATGCTTTCGGCATGGTCACTTTCGACAAATACCTGGCCAATCTTTTTGAGAACAATATTATTACCGAGGAAACAGCCATATTGAACAGCTCGGACCGGTCCAGGCTGGCCCAGATGCTCGACAAGATCAAAACGGCGCGCGGCGAGAAGGTGACAAATATCGAAGGACTTGAGCTTGATCACGATTACGAACGGAAAGGTGCGTTTTTCTGATGGGTTGGAGTCCGTCTGGACAAACAAAGTGCGCAGTGGCCGGAGGCGCCATATATGGAAATAACATGCTCTTTTTGTGAAACCAGCTTCGAATTCCCGGACGAACGCCTGCCTGAGGCAGAAAAGTTCAAGCTCAATTGTCCAAAGTGCAGAGAACCTCTGCTCATAGAGCAGAATTCCGAGCATGGACAGATGATTGCACCGGAAGCTTTTCCTCACGATGCCACAGTCGCACTTGTGTATGTCCCAGACAACGAGCTGGCGGAGCGGATAGGAGATTTTCTCAAGTCCAAGGGAATCTATATTTCTGAGGCGCAGACTGTCACCGTGGCACTCGAAAAGATGAGAATCAACTACTATCAGATGCTCATTCTCGAAGAAAACGATGCATCACAGGCAATACTGAATGCGACCAGAAAATGGGATGGCTTGAGAAGACGGGATATCAATGTTGTCTATCTCAACACGGATACTCAGAGCATGCAGCAAAGCGAAGCATTTTTCCGTGGAGTTAATTTTGTCATTGGAAAATCCGATGTAAAACAAGTAGAGCACTTTTTGGAAATTATACTGAAAGAGTATAAAGACTATAAAGAGATGTGGATTTTGGCAGAAAAGAAAGCAAGAATGGAGGGATAAATTTGTTCAACAACAAGAAGAGATTTTTCTTTTTCATTCTATTTGTGGTTAATATTTTTTTGTTGTACAAGATATTTGATGAAAGAAGCGGCTTGCCTGCATATCGGGAGCTTCAGGAAAAGATAGAAGCAGTTCAGGTAAAGATTGATGAAATGGATATGCGCAACAGACAGATAAGTTCCGAGATCAGGGTTCTGAAGAAAAATGACCGTTATATTGAAAGATTGGTCAAACGGGAACTTTTCTATCTTTCCGATAACGAATTGATGTATATAATGAAGTGATATGAACGACACATTTCAGCTTTTCGACGAGCTTCTCGCTCATGATCCCGGCTCTCGGATTTTTTTCCCGTTGGCTCGCCTGTATCGCAAGGAAGGGCTGATGGACAGGGCCATTGAAATTGTGCGAAAAGGCATTGAGTATCACCCGGACTTTCTTGAAGCCCAGTTGTTTCTGATAGAACTGTTGTCCGAGGCCGGCCTCCGTGAGGAGGCAGGGGAGTGGGGGCAAGCCATAGTTGCCAAGCTCATGGCATACGAGAAGTTCTGGCGAGTGTTGCGTGAGTATTTTTCTACATCTCGGCCGGATCTGTCCTTGGCCTCATTTGTTTTTGAGCGAAATGCGCAGGGAGAGAATTTTGATCTTCTCCAGCTTATGTCTATGGGAATCTCCCGTTACGGGGAAACAGCGCCTGAACCCGTTCCAGTGGAGTCGGGGACGGACCTGGATGCGGAGGAAGTGACGCTCCTGTGTCTGAATTCGGGGATCAAGACAAAAACCATGGCCAAGCTCCTGTGTGCTCAGG
>JAUMXF010000103.1 GCA_030529235.1 Pseudomonadota bacterium | reverse complement strand
ATGCGCAGATCGTCCTGATAGTTTTCCGAAGCCACCCACAGGCGCAGGATTTCCGCTCCGTACTTCTCGATGATTTCCTGCGGGGCAACCACGTTGCCGATGGATTTGGACATCTTGCGCCCCTGGCCGTCCAGAACGAAGCCGTGGGTGAGCACCGCCTTGTAAGGCGGCACGCCTCTGGTGCCCACCGCCGCGAGCAGGGAGGAGTGGAACCAGCCGCGATGCTGGTCCGTGCCTTCCAGATACAGGTCGGCGGGAAAGTCGCATTCCTCACGGCCTTCGCACACGGCGGCGAAGCTCGTACCGGAGTCGAACCACACGTCCAGAATGTCGTCCTCCTTGGTCCAGTGTTTTCCACCGCAGGACGGACAGGAAAGACCCGCCGGCACGACCTCTTCGACCGCAGCCTCGAACCAGTAGTCGGCTCCGCGCGGGTGCGTGGCGAAGCGGTCCACGATGCCGTGGGCCCAGTCTGCGTCGAAGTAGGCCTCGCCGCAGTCCGCGCACAACAGGGCGATGATGGGCACGCCCCACATGCGCTGCCGGGAAATGCACCAGTCGGGCCGGAATCTGATCATGTTGTGGATGCGCTCCCGGCCCCAGCCGGGCACCCAGCGCACGGCGTTGTCGATGGCGTGCAGGGCTTTCTCGCGCAGGGCACCGTTGTCCATGGTGATGAACCACTGTGTGGTGGCCCGGAAGATGACCGGCTTCTTGCAGCGCCAGCAGTGCGGATAGGAGTGCCGGATTTTCTCGCTGGCCAGCAGATGGCCGTTTTCCGTGAGTTTGGCCGCGACCAGCGGATTGGCCTCCTGCACGGTTTTGCCGCCGAAAAATTCCACGCCGGGCAGGAACCGGGCCTGATCGTCCAGGGGAGAAAGAATTTCCAGCCCGCAGCGCAGACCTGTCTCGTAGTCTTCGCGGCCGTGACCGGGCGCGGTGTGCACGCAGCCCGTGCCCGCGTCCAGAGTCACATAGTCGGCCGTGACCACCGGAGAGGGGCGGTCATAGAAGGGATGGCGGGCCACAAGCCCTTCCAGGGCCGCGCCGGAGACTGTGCCCGCGACGCTCCAGCCGGTCCAGCCGAAACGCTGGGCGCAGCCTGCGGCCAGTTCCTTGGCCAGAATGTAGAAATCGTCGCCCGCGCGGATCAGGTCGTACTCGAACTCCGGATGCACGGCCACGGCCATGTTGTCCGGGATGGTCCACGGCGTGGTGGTCCAGATGACGATGTATGTCCGCCTGGGATCGGCCTGTGGAAAAATGTTGGACAGCCCTTTTGGCTCCAGGGGAAAGCGTACGTAAATGGACGGCGAGGTGTGGTCGTCGTACTCCACCTCCGCTTCGGCTAGGGCCGTTTCGCAGGAGCCGCACCAGTAGATGGGCTTCTTGTTGCGCTGCACGGAGCCTGTCGCATAGAAATTGGCCAGCTCCCGGGCCGTGGCCGTTTCGTAGGCCGGGGTCATGGTGATGTACGGATCGTCCCAGGTGCCGAAGACGCCCAGACGTTTGAACTCCTCCCGCTGGATGTCCAGATAGCGCAGGGCGTATTCCCGGCATTTGCGGCGTATTTCCAGCAGGGAGAAGGCATCCTTGCCGCCCAGCTCCTGCTCGACCTTGAGCTCGATGGGCAGGCCGTGGCAGTCCCACCCGGGGACATACCGGGCCTTGCGTCCGGCCATGTTGCGGTGCTTGACGATGATGTCCTTCAGAATCTTGTTCATGGCGTGGCCGATATGGATATGCCCGTTGGCATAGGGGGGGCCGTCGTGCAGCGTATAGGGTTCGCCGTTTTCGCTGGCGTGAACCATAGCGGAGTACGCGTCCGTCTCGCGCCATTTTTCCAGAATTTTCGGCTCGTTCTGAGTCAGGCTGGCCTTCATGGGGAAGGTGGTATCGGGAAGATTCAGGGTTTTTTTGTAGTCGTTCATGAGGCCAAGTTCCTCCGGAGCATCGTGTGCGCCCATGTGTTGCAATATGCGCGGCATGTGCGGAAAGCGCCTGTGCCGACAGGCTGGGAACAGTGGAATATCCCAAATCTGAAGTCAAGTTTCGCCTCAGGCCCGGTCTGATGTGGGGGATCCGCCTCCGGGGAGCCACCGCCGGGGCTTTTTCAGGGAGCTGGAGGATACGGACGCGCGGGAGATATGCGGCCGTTTTTCACCCGGCGGAGTCCACAGACGGGCGTGCGGAATCCTCCGGGCGAAAATCTGTGTTTTCCGGTCTTGCGGCTTACAGACGCTGCTCCCAGGTGTAGGCGGACAGGGCGATTTCATGGATGTCGTCGTGGCGCGGGGTCCAGTCCATGGTCTGGCGGATGCGGGAGCAGTCGGCCACCAGCGCCGGAGGATCACCTGCCCGCCGGGGCGAGTCGATGACCGGGAAATCGACGCCGCTGGCTTTCTTCACGGCGGCCACGATCTCCCGCACGGAATATCCGCGTCCGTATCCGCAGTTGAACACGCCCGAAGGATTGCCCTGCTCGAGATGCCGCAGAGCCAGAACGTGGGCCTGGGCCAGATCTGTGACGTGGATGTAGTCGCGGATGCAGGTACCGTCGGGGGTGGGGTAGTCGGTGCCGAAAACATGCAGGGCCTCGCGCCGGGCCAGAGCGGCTTGAGAGGCTGCCTTGAACAGATGTGTGGCGTTGGGTGTGGACTGCCCCACGCGGCCTTTGGGGTCGGCTCCGGCCACGTTGAAATAGCGCAGGGCAATATAGGAGAATTCCGGATGGGCCGCGGCGGTGTCCTGAAGCACCCACTCGCTCATGAGTTTACTGCGGCCGTAAGGATTGATGGGGTCGAGGGGGCTGTCTTCGGTCACGGCCTGGGTGGAGGGCATGCCGTAAACCGCCGCCGTGGAGGAAAAGATGAAGCGGGGGATGCGGTTTTTCACCGCCAGCCGGATCAGCTCCGTGGTGTTGCCTGTGTTGTTGTCGTAGTATTTGAGAGGGTTCTCCACGGACTCCGGAACCACAATGGACCCGGCGAAATGCAGAACGGCTGCGAAGCCTTCATCCCGCATCAGGGCGTCCAGCCTGTCCGTTTCGGCCAGATCAGCCACCACCAGCCGTGCGGGCGGCAGGACGGCCTCGGCCCGGCCCGTGGAGAGATTGTCATAAACCACAACATCATAGCCCGCTTCCAGCAGGGCCAGTGCGGTGTGCGAGCCGATATATCCGGCGCCGCCGGTGACCAGAATTTTTTTGGACATGATTTCCTCCGGTACTTGCGGGGCGGCATTTTTACCGCGCCGCGTTGACTCAATCCCTTTTGGTGCGGGTAAGCAAAATTCCGCAAAATTCCAAGTTTCTGGGGACGGAGGATGAAGGCCGGGATCAGGCGGCACAAGGGCTGTTATCTGCTTTGAGGACCACCTTTCACACTGGCTTGAGCGGCTTGGAAGAAAAAAATCCGGCGGACAGGAGATAACCGTCCGCCGGAAGTGCGTATTCAGGTGTGGGAAGGTAACGGCGCATCCGGTATTACAGATTTCATCCTGTAAATCCCGCGCGCCGGGATGCTGTTCAGATCCGCCGTCCAGGGCTCCAGGAGGATTCCAGTTTGTCCAGCAGAGCGCGTTCTTCGGCCTTCTTCAGCCGCTGGTCGCGCTCCCGTTTGACCCGGTAGGCTTCCTGGATTTTCACCACCAGATACTCGTACTCGTAGGGTTTCATCAGATAGTCGTAAGCGCCCAGACGCATGCCTTCCACGGCGGAGGAGACTTCGCCGTGGCCGGTGAGCATGATCACTTCCACGCCGATGTGTCTGGCGCGGATCTCGGACAGGGTTTCCAGGCCGCTCAGGCCGGGCATCTGGATGTCCGTGATGACGATGTCGATTTTTTCCTTGTCCAGAAGCGCCAGGGCATCCATGCCGCTGCCGACATCCAGCACTTCGTAGCCGGTTTCCTTGAGCCGTTTGGCCAGTGTCTCGCGAAAAGGCTCCTCGTCGTCGATCAGAAGCAGTCGTGGCAGGTGTTCCATATTTTCTCCTTCATTTTCATCGGCGGAGCCGATTTGAACCAGATGTAAATTACAACCGAATCATCTTTCCCGTGGACATGGGCATGTCTGCGGAAGCAGCGCCGTCAGCCGCCGAATCCTATGAGCGGCCAGTAGATTAGAACGCCCGCGACAGCAATGGCCAGAAGCGTCAAACACCAGGGAATGGCCACCTTGGAGAATTCTATCTGGTTGAAGTAGCCCGTGCTGTACGCGATGATTGTCGGCGGGCAGCCGATGACCAGCATGATGAAGGACGTGGTGATGGGCGAGAGCATGCCCACGGATTCCACGCTCATGTTCATCAGGTTGGCCATGGGCAGGGTGATGGGCAGACTCAGGGCCACGGCGGCGGAGTTGCTCATCATGCTGGACAGGAAGGAGCCGAAGAGACCCATGCCGTAATAGGTGACGAAGGCGTTGTGCCCCTGCAGCATGGGCAGCAGGGATTCGGCCAGGAACTGCCCCAGGCCGGACTTGAGCATCGCCGCGCCCAGCGAGACGCCGGAGCCGAACACGATCCAGGACTCCCAGGGGAACTTGTCGCAGATGGTCTTGAAGGACACCCAGCCCGGTGCGCAGAAACCGGCCAGAGCCAGAGCGGCCACCACGCTGACGTGCCAGCCCGTCAGGTCGCCCATGAACCAGAGCACGAAAGCGGCAATGAATATCAGGGTCACGCCGAGCTCGGCAGCGCCCATCTTGGGCATGGATTCGATCTTGACCGAGGCTGGAAGCTCTTTTTCGGAGGGCCGGAAAATCAGGTAGCAGACCGCCCAGGTGGCCACGGCTGTGAACAGGCAGAGGGGAAACTGGATGAGCATGTATTTCAGAAAACCGATTTTCACGGCGACACCAGTGGTCTCCAGAATGTATTTCTGGGTGATGTCCACGGCCAGAGGACAGCGTCCTCCGCCGAGCAGTGTGCCGAAGCCGCCCGCCGACGCGGCCAGGGGAATGAGGATGATGAAGAATTTGCTCAGGTTGTTGCTTTTCTTCGGAGTGATGCCCATGGCCTGGAAAATGGGCAGGATGGCGAAGAGCATGATGATGGTGATGGTCGCGTCATGGAATATGGAGGACAGGATCGTGCTGCTGATGGCGATGAAAAAACTCAGTTTCTTCACGTTGGTTCCGGCGAAGCGCAGAATCCAGAAAAGCAGCCGTTTGGCCAGCCCCACTTCGTTCAGGACCACGCCGAACATGATGATCATCATGACGAACATGACGGCCCGGTTGGCGTAGGGCGCCCATGCGGATGAGCTGTCCGTCACCTTGAACATGATCATGAGGGCGGTGGCCAGAAGGGCGGTGATACCGATGGGGATGGCCTCGGAAACCCAGAGAAACACCACGGGCACGAGAATGGCCGCCAGCTTGTGCCCTTCGATGGGGAGATTGTCGGGCTTTGGGAGCATGTAGATGAAGATGCCCAGCGCCAGGGCCACGAGCAGCTTGATGATCATCGCTTTATTGGACTGGGTCGGCCCCTGGGGCTCCTCTTCGTGCATGATGAGCTCATCAGGGGAATTGTCGCGCACATCTTGTCCACTCATGAATGTTCTCCTTTTCGTTGCGTTTGCTTACGGAAGAGGCTGGTTACGGGGAAGTATCACAGGCCGCAGCTTTCCCTGATCCGGCGGCCTATTTCACGGTACACGTCGGAAAAGCGCAGCATTCCGGTGAGTTTCTTGCCATCCATGACGAAAAGCGAATCGTGCTTGAACATGACGAACCGGTGAAAGGCTGCGTTCAGGGATTCATCCTGGCCGATGATCTGGTGGGGTTTGGGCGGCTTCAGGAAATCCTTCACCTGAATGTCCTTGGCTCTGGCACACAGGTCGTCCAGGGGCTTGGACCAGAGGGTGGCCTGGTCGCGCATGGGCTGAATGACATAGTCGAAGTTCTCCACGCGGGAGCTGGCATTTTCATCGACCAGAGTCTCGTAATCGGGCTCGAGGCCGCGCACGACATCAAGCGGAGAGAGTTTTCCGACCACCTTGTTCTCGCTGTCCGTAACCAGCAGGATACGCTGCTCGCGTTTTCCGGACAGATATTCCTCCTGAGCCCGTTCCAGAGCCATGACCGCCCCGGAAAATGTGGCCGTGTCCGAAATCCTAGGAAACTTGGCGATGGGGACCGCAAGATCCTTTACAAGAGATTCCATGTCTGTCGCTCCTTGATGGTTGGGCCGGAGCTTCAGACTGCTCCGGCCGGTGCTGTGCCGGCATAAAATCCGGTTGCACTCCAACAAGTACCATGCCATCAGGATTGCGTGATGCTGCCCGATAATATCTAACTATCCAGGATAGTTGATCTTAAAATTGGTCTTTATTTCACGAACAAGGCTTTTGATATTGTGATATTAGAGACAATGCGTATGGGCAATGGTTTTTTGCAGGAAATTGCGCGGTTTTTTCTTGTTCTGGGATGCCGGGGAGGGTAAAAAAAAGGAAAATAGGCGCTTTTGGGTGGAGAAATCGCATGGGAATGCCGGCACTGATATGGATTGGAAAAATGGGGGGAAAGAGACCGGCCGTTCGGAGAAAACTCCGGACCAGGCTTCTGATGACGCTCATTCCGACGGCCCTCATTGTTCTGGCGCTGATGGGATATGCCACATACTGGGCGTCCTCGGAATTCATCACGGTGGCGCTGGAGCGCACTTCACGCCAGCATGCCAGTACCACGGCGCATATGGTGGAGCTGCTGCTGGAGCAGTGCCGGACGAGTCTTTTATATGCGGCCCGAAATCCGCTGACGCCGGACAGCGCGAGGAAATATCTCGAAACCCTGAACGCTTTGGAGGAGCTCGAATTTTCGGAATTCGGCTTTATTCCCGGGCAGGGAGGCCGGCCCTTCGTCTTTGTGAGCCGGGATGGGTTGCTCACGGAACTTTCGCCGGAAAAGATCAGGGAAATCCGCCCCAGCCCCGCTTTATTCTACAAACAGGCCTCTCTGCTCGAGGATGGCGAGGTCTGGTTTTCCGAATTTGGCGAAGTGGAACTGCCTTTTCCTACCAGTGGGAGGCCGATGGAACGGATATCGGGAAGGTCCCTGCGTTTCGTGACGCCTTACCGCGGGCCGGACGGAGAGGATCTCGGCTTTGTCTATCTCGCCCTGGATGCCAGAAAGATCCGCAATATTCTGTCCCTGCACGATTCCAATACGTCCCCGGTGTTCGCTTTTCCCCGCAACCCCAGGTTTTCCAGATTCACCTATTTTTTCGATGCGCATGGATGGGTGCTTTTTCAGTCCGAGGCCGTTGACGCGGCCGAAGCGCCCCTGCGTACGCTGGATGTCCGGTCCACATTCCAGGGCACTCTGGGCCGGCCGGGTTTCCCGGAAGCGTTCAGGCCGTCGGATCAGAGCCGGAATTACTGGCAGATAGTCGAGGACACGGCCAAGGGAAAAAAGGGAATTTTACGCTCTATCGGCGGCGAGCAGAGCGATTCGCCGTACAGGGAGCATTTTCTGGCCTACGCCCCGGTGTATTTTAGGTCCGGGGCGGGCAAAGAGCCTGCCGTTGTGGGCGGCGTGGCCTTCGAAGACAGAAGCGTGCTGATCGAACTTTCCGGGTACAAGCATCTCGATGTCATGCTTGCCATCAGCGTCATTTCGGTGCTGGCGCTCACCGTGGCGATTTTTCTGGTGGCCCGCGGCACCACGGGGGGGCTTCTGGAGCTTGCCCTCACGGTCAAACACCAGAACGACCAGGGGCGCTGGGAGCCTGTGACGCTGCAAGAAACGGGTTACGAGGCGGAAATGATCAAGGACGCCATCAATGCCCTGATCGGAACCATCCGGGCCCAGTCCGAGGAAATCAGATCGAAGGACCTGCAAATTGAATCGGTGGTGCTGAAAGAGCCCGCGGAACTGTACAAGAACCGTTTCTCTCCCGCCATCGACGACATGTTTCCCGAATTCATCGGGACGGGCAGGT
>JAUMXF010000102.1 GCA_030529235.1 Pseudomonadota bacterium | reverse complement strand
TCACCATCCGGACCGTGGAAACCATCGATGAAATCTGGCCCGCGGCGAGCCGGGAGCAATCTTTGAACTGACTCGCACTCTCCGGATACGTTACAAAAAGCCTTTCCGTGGTAAGCGGAAAGGCTTTTTGCGTTTGAGGCGGAATGATAAAAAGTATAGCCAGACAATACGATTGGAGGTATGGTCTACTCGATTTAAAAGGTTTTTTCTTTAATCTGTAAAGGCGGTACAGAGGCCGCAGGGAGAAGTTTCTATGCGACGGATGAAAAAGATGTTGGTTTTTCTAACAGGACTTGCTGTACTTTTTTGCGCCGGTTCTGCTTTTGCGGAGAAATTCGAAATAGAAGTCCCGTATGCCCTACATGGAGGCGATTGGTGGTCCGGCTTGGCCTTGTCCAATACGGGGGACAGCTCGATTGATGTCGGAATCTGGACATACAATTCTGGAGTCCCTGTAAAAGTTGGAGCGCTTACGTTGGAACCGTTTTCAATGAAAACCCGTATGCTTCCGGATTTTTTTACAGAGATGCCGTATCCAACCGCGGATGGGGGGCGGGTCAGTTTGGGCATCGTGGCTAGTGGTAATGAAGCCAAAAGAGATTTCAAGTTTACCTTGTTCGTGGGCAGCCCTCAGGGATTCAGCTTTCAGAGCTATGACTTCAGTAATGCAAGATATAAGTCTGTAGTAGATTGATTAAACAACAGCCTGTGCGCGGCCTTTTGGCCGCGCATTTTTGCATTCTGTATGGGTGTTCCCCGTGCGGATTGTGTGCGCCGATGGCACCCCTGCCTGCATTCCAGAGCCCGAAACAGCCGCGCCCAGCTTGTGATGGCGAGGCGCTGAAAAGCCGGCGAAGCATTCCCAAAGGCAAAAAGCGAAGCAAGTTCAAATCGCGTTGGTCCTGCCCGCCGGATGCCCGTCCGTCACTGGCGTGTTTCAGTGACCTCCACAGCCGTCTGGCTGTCCGCGCCTCCTTCTTCCCATCCGCCACCCAGGGCGGAGAATAATTCCACCACCGCGAGTTTCTGTCCCAGGCGGACCCGCAGCAGGTCCATCCGGGCTGAGAACAGGGTGCGCTCGGCATCGTATACCGCAAACAGGCTTTCCAGCCCGACCTGATTGCGCTGCTCCACCAGAATCCGGCTCTGCCCGGCGCTGGCCACCCGCCGCGTCTGGGCCTGCACCTGTCCGGCGAAACCCTTGTTTTTGGCCAGAGCGTCCGCCACTTCCCGGAAAGCTGTTTGGATGGCTTTCTCGTATGCGGCCACACGGATTTTCTGTTCCGCCTCGGCGGCGGCCAGATTGGCTCTGTTCCGTCCCGCATCGAAAATCGGCAGGCGAAGGCTGGGCACGAAAGTCCAGGTGCGCTGTGAGATGTCAAACAGATCTGTCAGTTCCAGGCTGCTCAGCCCGGCCGTGGTCGTCAGGGTGATGCGGGGAAAGAAGGCGGCCCTGGCCGCTCCGATCCGGGCTCCGGCGGCCCAGAGCCGGTGCTCCGCCTCCAGAATGTCCGGCCGCCGGGTCAGAAGCTCCGAGGACAGACCGGCGGGGGGAGCGTCTTCCATGATCACGTCGTTCAGGGAATGGGCGGGCAGAGACAGGCGCGAGGCCGGGACTCCGGTGAGCAGGGACAGGGCGTTACGGTCCATGTCCACCTGGGCGGTCAGACGCGCCGCTTCGGACTGGGCCACGGCCACGGCCTCTTCGGCCTGGTGGCGTTGCAGTTCCGTGGCCAGCCCGTTCTCCACCTGCGCCCGGATGAGCCCCAGAGTATCCTCACGGCTTTTCATGGTCTTGAGGGCCAGGGTCAGGGCCTCGCGGTCCCCGGCCAGGGTCAGGTAGGTCCGGGCCACCTGGGACACGAGGCTCATATGTACGGCCCGGCGGGCTTCCTCCGTGGCGAGGTATTCCTCCAGCGCGGCTTCTTCCAGGTTTTTCACCCGGCCGAACAGATCCAGCTCGAAAGCGTTCACGCCGACGCCCACGCTCCACTGCCGTCCGATGGCCGCTTCGCCGCGATTCATGTCCGCGGGGACGCGCTGCACGGAATGCTGGCCTGTGGCGTCAAGATTGGGCCAGCGGTCCGCCCGCACGATGCCCAGTTGCGCCCTGGCCTTGTCCAGAGCCAGTATGGCCTGCCGCAGATCGCGGTTTTCCTCCAGGGCTGTGGCGATGAGCGTTTGCAGGGCCGGATCGGGGAAGGCTGTTTTCCATTGCAGGGCTTCCGCGTCCGTTCCCGGAGCGGAGGAGTCCGGCCAGAATCCGGACACGGGCATGGGTGGCCGCTCCCTTTCGGGAGCAAGGGACGCGCAGCCGGTGAGTAAAAAAAGAATAAGAAAAGAAACTACTCCTCGCACGGGCGGCCTCCGGGAATGATACGGGAAGAGGTACTTGTTTTTCTGCGGAAGGAACTCAGCCGGATCACTATGACGAAAAAGACCGGGACCAGCAGGGAGCCGAGGATGGTGGAAGCGATGGTTCCACCGATGACTCCGGTGCCGATGGCGTTCTGTCCGCCGGAGCCGGCTCCGGAACTGATGACCAGCGGCAGCACGCCCAGTCCGAAGGCCAGAGAGGTCATGAGAATGGGGCGCAGCCGCTGCCGGGCGGCTTCCACCACGGCTTTTGTCAGCTCCATGCCGGATTCGTGCAGGCTTTTGGCGAACTCCACGATGAGAATGGCGTTTTTGGCCGCAAGACCGATGGTGGTCAGCAGGCCGACCTGAAAATAAACGTCGTTGTTGAGGCCGCGCAGGGTCACGGCGATCAGGGCGCCGACAACGCCCAGAGGGATGACCATGATGACCGAGGCGGGCAGGCTCCAGCTTTCGTACAGGGCGGCCAGAGAGAGGAAGACCACCAGGATGGACAGGGTGTAGAGCAGAATCGTCTGCGCCCCTGCCTGGCGCTCCTGATAGGAGATGCCCGTCCAGGAGAAACCGATGCCTTCCTCCAGCTTGCCCGCCAGTTCCTCCATGGCCGCCATGGCCTGTCCCGAACTCCTGCCCGGAGCGGGATAGCCCTGAATTTGCCGGGACGGCACGCCGTTGTAGCGTTCCAGACGCGGCGATCCCATGGTCCAGCGGGCCGAGGCCAGACTCGACATGGGCACCATCTGTCCGTCGCGGTTGCGTACATGCCACAGGCGCAGATCTTCCGGCACCATGCGGAACGGCGCGTCACCCTGCATGATCACCTTCTTGATCCTGCCCTTGTCCAGAAAATCGTTCACATAGGAACTGCCCCAGGCCGTGGAGATGACATCATTCACGTCGGACACGCCCACTCCCAGCGCGCCCACTTTTTCCCAGTCGATGTCGATGCGGTACTGCGGCGTGTCCTCCAGACCGTTGGGCCGGAGTCCGGCCAGATCGGGATGCCGGGCGGCCATGCCCAGAAGCTGGTTGCGCGCGGCCATGAGTTTGTCGTGGCCCAGATCGGCCATGTCCTGCAATTCGAAATCGAAGCCCACGGCCGTGCCCAGTTCCATCACCGCCGGGGGGATGATGGCGAACACCAGACCATCCCGGTATCCGGAAAATTCCCGGGAAGCCCTGGCGGCGATGGCCTCGAGTTTCAGCTCCGGGCTTTTGCGGACGTCCCAGTCTTTCAGGCGGACAAAACACATGGCCGTGTTCTGCCCCCGTCCCGCAAAGCTGAAGCCGACCACGGACAGCGCCGAGGCCACGGTATCCTTTTCCTTTGTCAGGAAATACTCCTCCACGCGTTTGGCCACATCCAGGGTGCGATCCTGCGTGCTGCCGGCGGGGAGCACGGCCATCACGAACAGAAACCCCTGGTCCTCGTCGGGCAGAAACGCCGTGGGCAGACGCATCATCAGAAATCCCATGCCGGCCACGATCAATACGTAGGCCAGAAGGGAGCGTCCCCAGCGGCGGACCAGATGACCAACCATGCCCTGATACCCCGAAGCCATGCGATCGAAGGAGCGGTTGAACCAGGCGAAGAAACCCCGGTTTTTTCGCGTGTGAGCCGCGGGCTTGAGCATGGTGGCGCACAGGGCCGGGGTGAGGATGAGGGCCACCAGCACGGACAGCACCATGGCCGAAGCCACGGTGATGGAAAACTGCCGGTAGATGACGCCCGCGGAGCCGGGAAAAAAAGCCATGGGCAGGAACACAGCCGAGAGAACCATGGCGATGCCCACCAGAGCTCCGGAAATCTGGGTCATGGACAGGCGCGTGGCTTCTCTGGGTGGAAGGCCGTCCTCGTGCATGACCCGCTCCACATTTTCCACCACCACGATGGCGTCGTCCACCAGCAGGCCGATGGCCAGAACCATGGCGAACATGGTCAGGGTATTGATGGTGTAGCCGCAGGCGGCCAGTACGGCGAAGGTGCCCAGAAGCACCACCGGGACGGTGATGGTCGGAATGAGGGTGGCCCGGAAGTTCTGCAGGAAGAGGAACATGACCAGAAAAACCAGCACCACCGCTTCGAGCAGGGTGGCCACCACCCCTTTGATGGAGATACGTACAAAAGGTGTGGTGTCGAAGGGCTCCACCACCTGCAGGCTTTCCGGGAAGGATGGTTTGATGCTGTCGATGTATTTCCAGATGGCCTTGACCGTGTTCAGGGCGTTGGCTCCCGCAGCCAGCTTGACGGCCACGGAGGCACAGGGCTGGCCGTTGTAGCGGGACAGGATCTCTGAACTTTCCGCTCCCAGTTCCACCCTGGCCACATCGCCCAGGCGGACGGAAGAGCCGTCTGGCCCTACCCGGAGCAGGATTTTTCTGAACTCTTCGGGCGTGCTCAGACGTTCCTGCACCGTGACCGTGAAATTGATATGGGCCTCCACCGACGGCAGACCGCCCAGCTGGCCTGCGGAAACCTGCGCGTTCTGTGCCCGGATGGCCGCGCGCGCATCGGCCGGGGTAAGCCCGTAAGCCACCAGCTTGTCCGGATCCAGCCATACCCGCATGGCGTGCTGGGCACCGAAGAGCGTGACCTCGCCTACGCCGTCCACACGGCTCAGGCCGTCCTGCACATGGGCGGCCACATAGTCCGCCAGTTCCACATTGGACATGGAGCCGTCCTCGGACACGAAACCGAGCACCGTGAGGAAATTTGCAGTGGCTTTGGTCACCCGCACGCCCTGTGCCTGCACCTCCGCCGGCAGCAGGGCGTTGGCCAGCTGCAGCTTGTTCTGCACCTGGACCTGGGCGATATCCGGGTCCACTTCGCTGTCGAAGGTCAGGGTGATGATGGAAAAGCCTGTGGCTTCGCTGGTGGAGGCCATGTAGGCCAGCCCGTCCAGACCGTTCATCTTCTGCTCGATGACCTGGGTCACGGAGTCTTCCACGGTCTTGGCCGAAGCGCCGGGGTAGAAGGAGGTGATGGTTATGGCCGGCGGGGCGATGGAAGGATACTGGGCCACGGGCAGGGTCGCGATGGAAATGACGCCCGCCAGCATGACTATGATGGCCAGAACCCAGGCGAAGATGGGGCGATCGATAAAAAAGTGTGACATGTTGCCGCCTTACTGGGCTGGGGTGACGCTGACCGGCATGCCGGGGCGGATCCGCTGCACGCCGCTGACGATGACCCGGTCTCCGCTTGCCAGGCCCTGATGCACTACCCAGTTGCCGCCGGATGCCTGCCCCAGAACGACAGGCCGGGGAGCGGCTTTGCTCTCCGCATCCACGACCATGACCAGAGCATTGCCCCGGGCGTCGCGGGTCACGGCCTGCTGCGGCACCAGCAGAACATTGTCCAGAACGCCGGCTGTGATCAGGCCCCGGACGAACATGCCCGGCAGAAGGTCGCGGTCCGGGTTGGGCACTTCGGCGCGCAGGGTCACCGCGCCGGTCCCCGGATCAACGCTGGCCTCGGCCAGTTTCAGGGTTCCTTCGTGCGGGTACGGGGTCCCGTCCTCCAGTACGATCTTGATCTTGGCCGTATCCGCGGCCTGCATGGCCCCACTTTCCAGAGATCGTTTGAGACGCATGAGTTCCGTACTAGACTGGGTCATGTCCACAAAAATGGGATCGAGCTGCTGCACCACGGCCATGGACTGGGCCTGGTTGGCAGTGACCAGCGCTCCCGGCGTGACGCTGGAGCGTCCGATGCGGCCGGTAATGGGCGACATGACCCTGGTCCGGCGCAGATCGATGCGGGCGGCTTCCACTTCGGCCTGGGCCTGGGCCACACGGGCCTGGATAAGGGCCAGAGCCGCCTGGGCGTCATCGTAGTCCTGCTGGCTGACAGCTTTGGAGCGGATCAGCTCCTGATACCGGCGGGCTCTGAGCCGGGCCGGCTCCAGCTCCGCCCTGGCCGAAGCCAGAGCCGCTGTGGCCCGGGCAACGGCCACATCGTAACTGGCCGGGTCGATCTGGTATAGCAGCGCTCCGGCCTTGACCTCCGAGCCTTCAGTGAAGGCCCGTTTCTGGATGATGCCGCTGACCTGCGGACGGATTTCCGCCACCTGATAGGCCGTGGCCCGGCCGGGAAGTTCGGTGGTCAGCGTCACGGAGCCGGGCTTCAAGATTGTCACGCCCACCTCCGGCGGAGCCTGGGAGGCTCCGTTCTGGGCCGCGCCGGAGGGCCGGTTGCCGGCAAGATGCACGAGGGTCAGAACCAGAAGAGGCATGAGCAGAAATGTTTTTTTCATACAGTGCGCCTGGGATGAGCTTTTCCGGAAATCAGGGCGAAACGCCCCGGACGAAAATTCGCCAATTGGCCTCGGACTGGGGGGAAACGTCGATCATGCCTCCCTGCCGGCAGTGCAGAACGGCAATACTCAGAAACTGGCCGAAAAACTGGACAAATATCTGGACGGCATCGATGTCTGCCCTGATCTCTCCGGCCTCCTGCCCTTGCCGGATAAGAGCCGCCATTCGTTCCTGATGGGCGTGGTAACCCTCCAGAAAGCGGTCCCGAAGCTGCGGCTCGTCGATCCACAAAGTATCCGAAAGCAGCAGGCAGGGCAGGGCGCGAAAACGCTGAAGCAGACTGATATGCAGATCGTAGGAACGCCGCAGCCTGTCCAGAGCCGTTCCCGATGTTTCCCTGGCAGCCGTGAAGACCTCCTCCCTGACCGCCTCCAGAAGATCCAGAATACTGCCCAGAATATCCGCCTTGCCGCCGGGAAAATGCCTGTACAGAGCCGGTGCCGTCAATCCCACGGCCTTGGCCACATTCCGGGCCGTCAGGCCGCCCAAGCCCTGTTCGGCCAGCAGAGTGAGGGCGGCTTCGGCAATCTGCTCACGCCGGACAAGAGTGGGCATACGTTTCGCCATGGCGTCTTTGTTAACAAGTGATCACTTGTCCGTCAATAATCTTCAGGATTCCAGGCCGGGAAGACAAAATTCTTCTCCTGAATCATCCATTTTTGGGCCAACAACGCCTCGTCATGCCATGATTTTTTCGGAACTCAGAAATTTCTCTTGCCTTGAGGGATAATTCTCTATAGAAACATTTTTAGTAAAAATTACTATTAACTTTTAATTATAGGAGTATGTCATGAGCAAGACCACGGAAAATCTGAAGACCGCCTTTGCCGGAGAATCCCAGGCCAACCGCAAGTATCTGGCCTTCGCCAAGAAAGCCGAGGAAGAGGGCTTGACCCAGGTAGCCAGATTGTTCCGCGCCGCGGCGGAGGCGGAAACCATTCATGCCCATGCCCATTTCCGGCTGCTGAAAGGCATCGGCGATACAGCCGCAAACCTGAAGGAAGCCGAAGCCGGCGAGACTTACGAATTCAAATCCATGTATCCGGACATGATCACCGAGGCCAAGGCCGAGGGCGAAAAGGCGGCGGAGCGCTACTTCATTTTCGCCAACAAGGCGGAAGAATGCCACGCCAACCTGTATGCCAAAGCCGCCAGGATGATGGGTGATCTCCCCGAAGTGACCTACCATGTCTGCGGCGTCTGCGGGCACATCCACGAAGGCGAGCCCTCCGAGAAATGTCCTATCTGCGGTTCCGCGCCCAAGGTGTACTACGCGGTGGCCTGATACTGATTTCTTCGGAACGGCCTGCTGGTTTGACTTTTGACGCGCCCTTTTGGGCGCGTTTTTTATGGGATAGGCCTTTCTATTGGGGCTGTGAGTCGGGCGGAACCCGGAGATTCAGGGCCGCTCCTGCATTCTCTGCATTCATTTTTTGGGATGGATACCGCCTGCCGGAGGTCAGCGGGGCGGCGTCCTTGACGCCTGATATCAATTTGCCTATGCGT
>JAUMXF010000004.1:39700-49401 GCA_030529235.1 Pseudomonadota bacterium | reverse complement strand
CAATCGTCCCAATATTAACGTGAGGCTTCTTTCTCTCAAACTTCTGCTTCGCCATATACGCTACCCCCTGAGTTAAAGCATCTGGCCAACATATATAAATTGTTTTGAAAATCAGAAGAATACCGGCGAGGGACATGGGAGATGTGAGAATGGAGCGGGAAACGGGACTCGAACCCGCGACCCTCAGCTTGGAAGGCTGATGCTCTAGCCATTGAGCTACTCCCGCAAGGCATCTCAGTAGTCAAGCGACGGCAATAATCCTGTCTCCTACTGTTTGGCTGATGGTGGAGGGGGGAGGATTTGAACCTCCGAAGGCGTTCGCCGACAGATTTACAGTCTGTTCCCTTTGGCCACTCGGGAACCCCTCCCTGCCTGGAGCTGGCGATGGGACTTGAACCCGCAACCTGCTGATTACAAGTCAGCTGCTCTACCAATTGAGCTACGCCAGCCCGTGAGATCGTTGTCTTTATTGACCCACTGTTTTTTTGGCAAGCTTTTTTTTCAGCACATTTCACCACTCGCTACCGGGCAGCCACTCTGGCGAAAAATCCCAGCCATCTCCAACCTCAAAATTTTCTTACCCATGTCTGTTCGCACATAAAAAAGACCCCGCTCAAAAAGGCGGGGTTCCCGAAAGTATTATAGTCAAAAAAATCAGGCCCAGGCAGGCACAGGAGTGGAAACCGGAACAGGAGTTTTTGAGCGGCCTTTCCTTTCCCGCGCCCCTAACTCGACAAATTCGAGATACTCCGACGCATGGGCAAAAAGATGACGCATAAACTGGTTATTCAGCTCGTGCCCGGAACACGAAACTTCAAAACGCCCCCACAACCGGTGACTCCCCACAGCCGTGTCGCCCATGAAGTCCAGAATCTTGTGGCGGACCATCTCATCGGCAAAACGCAACCCTTCAGGATTAAGGGGACCATTCTCATCGAAAACCACTGCGTTATCGAGACTGCCGCCCAACGCCAAGCCATTCTTCTGCAGCCATTCGACATCTTTCATGAATCCGAAAGTCCGGGCGCGGGCGATAGAAGAAGCAAAATCCTGAACCGCCGCATCAAAGCGGAAATACTGCCTTCCGATCCGGGGATGATCGAACTGAATGGTATAATCAATACGCAACCCGTTGTAAGGGTATGCGGCAATGCGCTTTCCATCCCGGCTGAACAACAGCGGCCGGACAATCTTTGCCACCTTCCGGGGGACATCAAGAGAGCGCAACCCTGCTGACCCAAGAAGATACACGAATCCCAAAGCGCTGCCGTCCAGAATGGGGATTTCCTCCCCATCAACTTCCACCAGCACGTTATCCACATTCAGGCCGACCAGCGCCCCGAGCAGATGCTCAATGGTGGCCACCTTCGCCGAACCATTGCCCAATGTCGTGGCCAGACCGGTGCCGACAATATGCTCCGGAGCTGGAGTTATGACCTGCTGGTAACCGTCTTTCTGCAGGGAAAAAACGACACCGGTATCGGCGGAAGCCGGACGAAGCACCATATTGATTTTCCGGCCGCTGTGCAGACCAACCCCAGAGCACCGGACTTCTTTACGCAATGTTGTTTGCATCATAATTTAGCTGCAATCAATTCTCATGCCATACAGTGGCATATCTCAACCAGCTGAAAAGTATACCTTTACTCCACTGCATAGAGGTTTTGGGATCAATTCGTCCATAAAGAGCAACATGCTTGATGCTAAAAAACAACAGCGACAATCCGCTCGCGCCCCGTCGAATCCGGCAAGACATCCACCTTCCGGGCCAAGGGAGCAAAGAGTTTACGCATACTCTCTCCCTGGCTACTGTCTATTTCGCAGAGCAAAAGTGCGCCACTTTTGAGATTGAGAAGTCCGCCGCTTAACGCCCGATAGCAGTTCAGCCCGTCCACTCCCGCAAAAAGCGCCGACGCCGGCTCATAGCGGATGACCTCAGGACTCATGGCGGAGCGGAAGCTTTCCGGAACATAGGGCAGATTGGCGAGCACAAGGTCAACTCCGGCAAGATTGCATGCGCTGGCAAGATCGGCCTGAACGAACAGCATACGCGAAGCCACGCCATGCCGCACGGCATTGACCCGAGCCACATCGAGCGCCCTCCGGGACACATCCAGAGCCACAACTCCGGAGTGCCTCAGGAAATACGCGCAGGTTATGGCCAGAACCCCGCTCCCCGTGCCAATATCCAGGACAGACAGCGCGGCGTCCGCAGAAAAGTTTTCCCGGACAAGATCGATGATGCCTTCTGTTTCCGGCCTGGGAATAAGCACATCCGAGGAGACAATGAAATCCAGACCATAGAATTCCTTGCTGCCGACGAGATAGGCCACGGGTTCGCCCTGAAGCCGCCGCCAAGCCAAATCCTCGAAGGTCTGCAACACGTTCGCAGGTACCGGCTCGCATGGTTCCAGCAGCATGGTCAAACGATCAATCCCCAGGACATGTGCCAGCAGCACCTGAGCGGACAGCCGTGGAGAATCCAGGCTTTTCTCCAAAAAGCGCCGCTCCCAGAGCCGCAGCACTTCTTTGCGTGAAATCATGACGGGGGAAGATGGAAATGAAAAAAGCCGAGAACGGTCTCAGCTTTCCTTCATGGCTTCGGCCTGGTGGTGTTGGACCAGACCGTCGATGATTTCCTGAATGTGCCCGTCCATTGCCTGGTCGAGACTGTACAGGGTCAAGTTGATCCGGTGATCCGTAATACGGCCCTGAGGATAGTTGTACGTGCGGATACGCTCGGACCTGTCGCCCGAGCCCACCTGGGCCTTGCGGTTTTCATCGTAGACTTTTTTCGATTCGTCCTGAGCGGCCTGAAGCAGCCGGGAACGCAACACTTTCAATGCCTTGGCCTTGTTTTTGTGCTGCGACTTTTCGTCCTGACAGGTGACCACGATACCCGTGGCCAAGTGCGTGATACGAATGGCCGAGTCCGTGGTGTTGACGGATTGTCCTCCCGGACCGGAAGAGCGGTAAACATCCACGCGGATATCGCCGGGTTCGATGGTCACATCCACTTCTTCGGCCTCGGGCAGAATCGCCACCGTTACCGCAGACGTATGAATGCGGCCCTGACTTTCCGTAGCCGGCACGCGCTGTACGCGATGCGCGCCTGATTCGTATTTCAGCTTGCTGTATACATCGGTACCGGAAATCGAGGCCACGATTTCCTTGAAGCCGCCGGTGCCCGTGTCGTTACCGCTCAAGATTTCCACGCGCCAGCCCTGCAATTCCGCATACCGGCTGTACATGCGGAAAATGTCGGCCGCAAAGAGCGCGGCTTCCTCGCCGCCAGTGCCCGCACGCACCTCCAGGATGATATTCTTCTCGTCCAGAGGATCGCGGGGAGTAAGCAAACGTTTGAGCAGGTCTTCCTGATCGCGCAGGCGGTTCTTCAGGTCAGCCAGCTCCGTCTGGGCCAGCTCGCAAATCTCCGGGTCCGGATCTCTGGAAAGTTCCTGATTTTCCTCGATCTCACGCAACAAGGCCTTGTATGCCTCTATCTCGGGAACAATCCCGCCAAGCTCGGCGTGTTTTTTGGCAACCTTTTTATAGCGCTCCTGATCCTGAAAAATTTCAGGAGCACTGAGCTCCCGTTCCAACTCATGGAATTTGGCCACCAGGCTCTCAAGCTTGCCGATCATCGGGAATCCTGCACAATCAAGGACTACTTCTGCAACCCGGCGTATTTCTTCCTGAACCGGTCGATCCGGCCGGCGGAGTCCACGAAACGCTGCTCTCCAGTGAAAAATGGATGGCAATGGGAGCATATCTCCACGCCAAGTTCCTCACCGACAGTGGACTTCGATTCAAATTCGTACCCGCATGCGCAGCGGACCTTGGTTGTATAAACCTTGGGGTGCAAATCTTTCTTCATAAAAACCTCCAGTTTCAAAAAGAGAGTGGCTCTCTAAAACAGAGCGGCAGTGTTGGCAAGCCTGAACAAAAGGAACTCTCAGGAAGGGAAACCGTCAGATGGAATTTCTGGCCTGATCGAGGGAGATGTTGAAAGCCACGGAGAAAAAATGATGCATGAAATCGACATATTCAACCGAAATATTATCAGGCACGGCAATACGGGCCGAAGCGAAGTTGACAATGCCCCTGATACCGGCCTCCACTAGATAATTGGCCGCGCGCTGGGCACGTTCAGGTGGGGTGGTGATAATTCCTATCTCAATATTCAGTTCACGGGCCTGCTCCTTCAGCCGCCGGGAACATACCACTTCAAGACCGGCGATTTCCTCCCCGATTTTGAACGGATCGCAATCGAACGCGCCGACCAGGATAAAACCTCTGCGCCGGAACACGCCATGCCGCAGCAGGGCCCGGCCGAGATTGCCTACGCCGACCAGAGCGGCATTCCAGGTTCTGTCTATGCCCAAGGACTGCTTGATGGCCGCCAGCAGATCCTGCACATAGTAGCCGACTCCGCGCACGCCAAATTCACCGAAATACGCCAGATCCTTCCTGATCTGGGAAGGATTCACGCCGCACGCCCGGGCCAGACCGTCCGAGGAAATGACGTTCTCGCCGTCCTGAAGCAAAATCTCCAGGGCCTGAACATATACGGCCAGCCGCTGGATGGTGGCCCGAGGGATGTGAGCGCTTTTCAAGCTAACGCCGGGACAAATCATGATGGTACACTTTTAAAAGGCAAGGGAGAATGCCCCCCTTGCCCTGAATGAGGCTAGCCCACAAAGGGATTGGCAAAAAGCAGGATCAGATTCACAACCAGGGCGTAAATGGCCAGAGATTCGATCAGGGCCAGACCGATCAACATGGTCACTGTGATTTTTCCGGAAGCTTCAGGATTGCGGGCCGTGCCCTCGCAGGCGGCCTTCAATCCCAGGCCCTGGCCGATTCCGCAACCCGCAGCGGCCAGAGCCATGCCCAGAGCGGTCGCCAGCGAAATGGTGGAGATGACTTCAGGAGTGGCTTCGGCGGCAAAGGCGGCGGACGCGACAGCTACCAGGGCGACGGTGACCAGTACGGACAGAAAACCTTTACGCATAAATCCTCCTCAAACGTATTGATGATTATTGGTCGAAAGACCATTTCCCCCAAGATTAGTGCGCTTCTTCAAAGGCTCCCTTCAGATAGAGCATGGAAAGCATGAAAAATACCAGCGCTTGGATGACCTTCAGCAGCATGAACAGAAAGTAGATGGGGACGGTGGAGACAATGGGCGCCAGCATAAAAAGCAGCGCCAGGACAATGTCCTCGCCCCGGATGTTTCCGAAAAGCCGCAAAGAAAGAGAGAGCATACGCGCGAAATGCCCGATGACCTCGATGGGAAAAATGAGCGGCGCAAGCCACGGCACCGGCCCCATGAAGTGATGGATGTAACGCCACCCGTGCAATTTGAAGCCCCAGTACTGATAGTAGACAAATATGAACACGGCCATGGACAAGGTGGTGTTGATGTTTGCCGTGGGCGCATCCGCACCGGGCACCAGTCCCTCGTAATTACTGAACAGAATGTAGATGAAAAGCGTCGCCAGGACCGGAAACACCTTGCGTCCGTCCTCTCCCATGTTGGCCACCACGAAATTTTCCAGTGACTCGATCAGCGTCTCGAAAAAATTCTGCAGCCCTCGCGGCACAAGCGAAAGCTTTCTGGTCGCCAACACCGCCAGGACAACCAACACGATCATAACCACCCAGGAGTGGAGAACATGCGCCGGGATCAGGCTGTGACCGTGAGCGTCCGCCAGACCGATGGCTTTGACCGCCTCCTCCACGAGAAAAATCGGATGTAGATCCCCCGCCATGAGCTAAGCCTCCTTAGAAGTTTTCCCCAGGAATTGTGCCATCCCCCAAAGCAAAATATTGATCACCACGGTGGACATGCCCAGCAGCAGCATGACGGCCGACGCACCCGTGAACACAATGAGCAGATAGAAAGCCAGTGCGGTCAGAACAAGCCGCCCGTAAAAACTGAACAGCTGGATAAGAACCGCGCCTTTCTGCATGAAAACCAGCTCCTGAACAATTTTGCCCAGCGCCAGAAAATTCACCGTCCCAAGCAGTACCCCAACCGCAATATCCAACCCGGTCTTTCCCATAAACGCGCAGGGCAGGGTTGCCATCAACATGTAAATCTGGCGGAGAGCCAACCCGCGCACTTCAGGCACGTGAAAGCCCCAATCGTACAGTCTGCGCTCAATCTTTCGCCGCATATTTTTGCACATCCTCTGCCGCTGCTTCCGCTTCCTTGCGCTGAATCCGTTTCATCTCACGGAACATGTTCCGGTAACCGGCGATAATCCCGAAAATCAGAAAAATCAGCATGAGCCATGGTCTGGTTCCAAAATATTTGTCCAGATAATACCCCATGACCAAGCCCACGACCACTCCGGACACCAGATGCAGACCCATCATGTATGCAAGCCCCATGGCTTCGGAGTGTTTATTTTTCTTCCTTGAAAAAAACATGGCTTCCAGCTTGCGACGGCTGCTCGGCCGCCCCTTCGTGCAATAAATCACAATCAAAGACGGGCTAGCATACCCATTCTGCCCGCGTCAATGAAACTTTTGCATTAAAGCATCACATTCTGTCAATGCGCCGCGTCATCCATGTGCCTTGCCAGTCTGTTCCGGGAAAGCTATCTTCGTTTTCTTAACTCGAAATCATGCATGCCTTGCCCATATCAACAAACATGAAAAACCATACCGAACTCAAAGCCAGAGATTTGAAACTGTTCCCGGATTCCCGCGCCATTCTGCGCGGCAACAATCTCCGCAACGGCGAACATCCCGTCTGCCTGTTTCAGCCGCGTGCCCTCAAAGCTCTGGAGATGTGTCTGGCCATCCCGGACATGGAGTACAATATCTACGTCGCTGGCGATCCCGGTCTGGGACGCACGTTTCTGGTCGAAAATTTTCTGGCGGCCAGAGCGGAAAACGGCGAAACTCCGCCGGATCTGGTCTACCTGAACAACTTCAGGTCGCCGGACAATCCCATTCTGGTCCATCTCCCTCCGGGCCGGGGCAAAGTTCTGAAAGAAAAACTGCGGGATGTCGTACGCAAACTCCGCCGCGACCTTCCCCGCCATTTCGAACAGGCCAGTTACCAGCGTCTGCAAAACAAGCTTTTCTCCAGACTTGCCGGTGTCCGCGAGGAACTGCTGGCCAGAATGGAAGACACGGCCCAGAAAAAAGGTTTCAGCCTGAACATCGACGACTCCGGCGCTGTTTCCCTGACCCCTCTGGTGGACGGCAAAGTGCTGACCATGGAGGAATTCGAACGTCTGGACGCCCCGCTCAAAAAGTCGCTCAAGGACCAGAGCGGCACGGTGCTGAACACCATCGCCGATCTGTCGCGGCTGGTGAACAAAAGCGAGCAGGAATTTCAGGCCCAGGAGCTGAAGCTGGCTCAGGACCACGGCGCGAGTCTGGTGGACCGCGTTCTGGCTCCGCTGCGCAAGAAGTTTGCGGACATCAAACCGCTCAAAGCCTACTTTCAGGATTTCCGGGAGGATGTGCTCGATAACCTCTCCCACTATCAGGGCCGCCAGGACCGCGACCCCAGAACATCTCCGGAGCAGGCCGAGCAGATTTCCGATTCCTTTTTCCAGCGCTACGAGGCAAATCTCTTCGTGGACAACTCCGGAACCAGCGGCGCGCCGGTCATCCGCGAGATCAACCCAGGCTTTTTCAACCTGCTCGGATGCGTGGAACGGGAAACGGAGTGGGGCACCTATTACACAGACTTCTCCCTGATCAAGGCCGGAGCCATCCATCGGGCCAACGGCGGTTACCTCATTCTGCGGGTGGAAGATCTGCTGGCCCACCCCGTCGCGTGGGAGGGACTTCTGCGCTGCCTGCGCACCAGGCAGTCACGGCTGGACGACCCAACCGACCATTACGACATTCTGCGCACCCGGACCATCACGCCGGAGCCCGTCCCGCTGTCGCTCAAGGTCATCCTCGTCGGAGACGACGAGACCTACGAACTCCTGTACACCCACGACGAACGCTTCCGGAAAATCTTCAAGCTCAAGGCGCATATCCAGGATTCCGTCGAGCGCACTCCGGAAACCATCGCCGGGTACGCCCAGACCCTTTTCCGGGCCGCGCGCAAGGAAAGCCTGCGTCCTTTCGGCAAAGACGCTCTGGCCGAGCTGGTGGATTACTCCACGCGCATGGCCGAAGACCGCGAACGTCTGTCCCTGCACGTCTCCCATGTCCGGGAGATCATGATCGAAGCGAACGCGCTGGCCGGAACCCGGAAAAAACGCGCAGTGGACGCCGAAATGGTCAAGCAGGCCCTCGATGAGCGCGAGTACCGGGCCAATCTGTACCGCGAGGAATTCCTGCGGGAATATGACCGCCGCTCCATCAGGGTGCTCACTCAAGGGGAGGCCGCAGGCGCGGCCAACGGATTGTCCGTGACCCAGATCGGCGAATACGTCATGGGGCTGCCCCACCAGATCTCCTGCACCGTGGGAGTGGGACACGGCGGCATCATGGACCTCGAGCGCGAGGCGGAACTGGGAGGCCCCATCCACACCAAGGGCATGATGATTCTGAAGAGCTATTTCGTGAACCTCTTTGCCCGCAACAAGCCGCTGGTGCTGACCGGCAGCCTGTGCTTCGAGCAGAGCTACGCCCATGTGGACGGCGATTCCGCTTCCGGCGCGGAACTGGCGGCCCTGCTCTCGGCCCTGTCCGGCGTGCCCATCCGGCTGGATCTGGCCTTTACCGGCGCCGTATCCCAGTCAGGAGCCATCATGGCCGTGGGCGGAGTCACCCATAAAGTGGAAGGTTTTTTCGAGGTCTGCCGCCGCAGGGGTCTGACCGGAAAGCAGGGCGTGCTGCTGCCAGCAGACAACATGGTGCATCTGGTGCTGCGCGATGATGTCGTTCAGGCCATCAAGGATGGTCAATTCCATATCCATCCGGTGCAATCTATCGAAGAGGCCATGGAAATTCTGACCGGTGTACGCGCCGGAACGCGCCTGAAAAACGGCCAGTTCTCCCCCCGCTCCATCTATGCGGCGGTGGATGAACGCCTGACCGAACTGGCCGTACTGGCCGAAAAGAAATTCTCTCTGCCGAGAAAACGGAAAACAGCCCTTGAGCAGGGAGCCGTCAAAAATGGCCTTCGTTTGAATAGCACTCCCAGTACACTAACACGATAAGAGAGGAACCCATGCAGAAAAAATTGATCCATGAATACACTGCGTTTAAAGAAAAATGCATACTGCCCGCAGAACTTCAAGAGCGTTTATCTCCTCCTCTTTTAATAAAAGTACCAGAAAAATGGGAGAGGAGTGATAAAAGAGTCCTGGTTATTGGTCAGGAAACTTTAGGATGGAGTTTCCAAAGTGGAGAATATTATTCATGGCCATTTGAGAGAATATGGTCATTTAAAGATTTCCTCAACGTTAATGACTCTGTTCATGCCATGATACATGCTTATCAAGAATTTGAATTCGCCAAACAACAGCCTGAAAATTACAGAAGCCCATTCTGGAGAGCTTACAGAGAAATAAGAAAAGCAAACAAAGACACCATAGACGGAATAGATACAACTGTATTATGGAGCAATCTATTCAGAATGTCTCTTGATTGCGGAAGTGTTATTAAAAATGGAAAGAGAGAAGAAATAGACACGATCAGATCTGTTTCTTCTGGATTGCTATTAGAAGAGATAAAAATACTTAAACCAACATCTGTCATCTTCTTCACAGGAC
>JAUMXF010000004.1:13915-39690 GCA_030529235.1 Pseudomonadota bacterium | reverse complement strand
TATAATGAAACACTATATAAAGAATTTGACGGAATTATCCTAGAAAAATTCATGGATTATGAAACAAATCATACAGCATACCTTAACCATCCTGTATTACCAAAAAAATCAATAAGGACTTATCATCCTGGATATTTGAATCGTGGGCAGTGGGATATAGTAAATAAAATTATTGAGGCAATTATATAAATCTTGCCTCAATAATTTCTCCTAAATCGCAACATATCTGTTATGCATCACAGCCAGAGCTGACGTCGCACTATTGACGCATCTGACGCCAATGTCGCGCCATTGATTCAAATTACGGCAAAGAGAAACACACGGCCGAGATGCGCCAGCATAACCGGCATGGGGGACACCAGAACCAGAGTTTATCATTTGTAGACAAACAACATTTGCAGACTCCTCCGCAAAACCATCCTGCACGTTTTTTACCAGGTTGCCTTCCGGAGGAAACTCCACCGCTTTCTGCACAGGTCACAGCCCGGTCCGGGCGCCTGATAAAGCATCACGGTGCGGAAAGATCGTCAAAAATACAATATATGGTGCAGAGTTCCCGTGCAGATATTCCTTGATGGAAAACAGCCGGGATGGAAAATCCGGATAATTCAACGAGGCGGCCAAACGGACGAATCAAAACAAAGGACCCTGTCCGATCAGGTCCGAACCACTACATGGGGCAATCATGAGCGACGAAGCCAACAAGATCATTTATTCCATGATCAAGGTATCCCGGTTCTACGACAAGAAGCCGGTCATCAAGGATATTTCCCTGTCCTTCTTCTACGGGGCCAAGATCGGCGTGCTGGGCTTAAACGGTTCCGGCAAGAGTTCTCTTCTGCGGATCATGGCCGGCGTGGACAAGGAATACAACGGCGACATCTCCATTTCTCCGGGGTACAGCGTGGGCTATTTGGAGCAGGAGCCCGTGCTCGACCCCGACCGGACCGTACGCGAGACCGTGCAGGAAGCCGTGCGCGAGACTGTCGATCTGCTGCATGAATTCGAGGAAATAAACGCCAGATTCGCCGAACCCATGAGCGACGACGAAATGGACGCGCTCATCGCCCGCCAAGCCGAAGTACAGGAAAAGCTTGACGCCCTGGACGCCTGGGATCTGGATTCCCGCCTGGACATGGCCATGGAAGCCCTGCGCTGCCCGGAGCCCGAAACGCCCATCAGCGTTCTGTCCGGCGGAGAAAAGCGGCGGGTGGCGCTGTGCCGCCTGCTGCTGCAAAAGCCGGACATCCTGCTGCTGGACGAACCCACCAACCATCTGGACGCCGAAACCATCGCCTGGCTGGAGCACCATCTGCAGCAATACCAGGGCACCATCATCGCCGTGACCCATGACCGCTATTTTCTGGATAACGTGGCGGGCTGGATTCTGGAACTGGATCGCGGCGTGGGCATTCCGTGGAAAGGCAACTACTCTTCGTGGCTGGTCCAGAAGCAGAACCGTCTGGCCCAGGAGGAAAAGGAAGAAAGCGCCCGGCAGCGGACCCTCAAGCACGAGCTGGAATGGATCAACATGTCGCCCAAGGGCCGCCACGCCAAGGCCAAGGCCAGAATTTCCGCCTACGAGAACATGCTGAATCAGGAAACCAGGGAGAAAATCAGAACCCTGGAGCTGTTCATTCCCTCCGGACCGCGCCTGGGCGACGTGGTCATCGAAGCCGAACATGTGAAAAAGGCGTACGGCGACAAACTGCTCATGGAGGACATGACCTTCGCCCTGCCTCCGGGCGGCATCGTGGGCGTCATCGGCCCCAACGGCGCGGGCAAGACCACGCTCTTCCGCATGATCACCGGCCAGGAGACGCCCGACTCCGGCTCCATCCGCCTGGGACAGACCGTGAAGCTGGCCCATGTGGATCAGGAGCGCGACGCGCTGGATCCCAAAAAAACCGTATGGGAAATGGTTTCCGGCGGTTACGACATGATTTCCCTGGGCGGACGGGAAATCAATTCCCGGGCCTATGTGAGCAAATTCAACTTCGCCGGGCCGGATCAGCAGAAGACCGTGGGCATGCTTTCCGGCGGCGAACGCAACCGCCTGCATCTGGCGCTCATGCTCAAGCGCGAGGCCAATGTGCTCCTGCTGGACGAACCCACCAACGATCTGGACGTGAACACCATGCGCGCCCTGGAGGATGCTCTGGAAAACTTCGCCGGATGCGCGGTGGTCATCTCCCATGACCGCTGGTTCCTGGACCGCATCGCCACGCATATTCTGGCCTTCGAGGGCGACAGCCAGACCGTCTGGTTCGAGGGCAACTATTCGGAATACGAAAAGGATTTCAAACGGCGCACGGGCCAGACCCTGGCCGTGCCCAGACGCATCCGGTACCGCCAGATGGTCAGATGATTCCGGCGGCGGATATGTCGTGCGGATACAACGCTTCGCGGAAAAAAAGCCGGCCGGTCCACTTTTCAAAAAGCCCGGCCGGTGCTAACGGACATCAACTCAACTTCATACATTCCGCTGACTGAGGAGATAAGGAATGAACACAAAAAACCTGACCTGCAAGGCGCTGCTTCCCGGGTATGGAACCATTGTGGCCGGAAGCGTTCTGGAGAACCTTATTTTCCGCACCAACTGGTTTCTGCCGGGCTCTCTGGTGGGACTGCTGTGGAGTCTGGCGGGGCTGGTCTGGCTTGTGCTGGCCATGCGGGAGCTGAAAAAAGGGGAAGGCTACATGCTGGTGCAAAGCGGCCCCTTCGCCCGGACCCGCAATCCGGTCGTTGCCGCCAATCTGCTGGCCGTCATGCCCGGCCTGTGTCTCATTCTGAACACCAATATCGGAATTCTGGGCATTTTCGTGGCCCTGGCCCTCTTCTACACTCACGTGCACGAGGAAGAAGTGGAACTGGAAGAGCGTTTCGGCGCCAGCTACGCGGCATACCGGGAGCGGGTCTGCTGTCTGCTCCCCTGTCCGCTGGGCAATGAATAATCCGAAATCATGAGGAGTTTCCCCGCCCACAGCGGAGGAAATTTCGGGGCGGCCTCAGAGGCCGCCTTTTTCATGACGCGGCGCCGGATGAAATACCGCCACATCAAGGGAGTGGCAGCCCTTCCTGCCCGAAAGCCAGGCCCATCAAATGGCGGTACAGCCCGCCCAGATCGGCCGGAGTGCGGCCGAGCACGGCCCGCCAGACCTCGTCCGACTCCATGCACAGATAGATCTCCCGGTCCAGGCCGCCCCGGCGCAGGGCATCGGCGAGAAAACGGAACTGCTCCACGCGCAGGGGCCGCAGCAGCCGCTGCTTGCCGTCCAGACCGGTGATGAATTCGCCGTGGATGTATCGGGAATCGGGGAAATTTTCGGCGATGGCCCGCCTGAGGTCGGGCATGTGCCGGAAGGAGCCCATGCTCAGATAGGCGATATGCTCCGGGCGCAGATGGTCGAAGATCATTTCCACGGTCCGGCCGTAGCCCTCGCGCCAGCCCGGAAAATGAATGATGGGGTCAAAATGCAGGCAGACCCTGAATCCGGCCTGGGCGCAGGTCCGGGCGGCGGCCAGACGCTCCTCGAGGCTCGCGCACGCGCCCTGCTCTTCCCGCTCCACGATTTCCAGCGCGTTCATGGACCAGGCAGGCAGCACTCTGGACGGGTCGGCCACGGCATCCATCCAGGACAGGTCCGCCACCTTGGATTTGAGTTCCAGACACACCTGCGGATAGGCGCTCAAAAATCCGGCCAGATCCCGGCTGTAGCCCGTCAGGGCTTCCAGCACCAGAGAGTCGGTAAATTCCCCCGTGCCCACCCGGTAGCGGCGGCCGGGCTCGGATGTGAAGGCCCGGTCCAGTTCCGTCCACAGATCGTCCTGATTGGCCCAGACCTTGAGCACCCGGTCCTGAAAATAGGCCTGAAGAATACAGTAAGAACAGCGCAGGGGACAATTCTCCCCGATGTGGATGATCTGGTATCCGCAGCAGCGGTAATGGCTGGTGCCGGGACAGAAGCGCAGGAACCGGCCCTTGTAATGCTTGAGATAGAGGATGTCCCCGCGCTCCAGGCCCGAAGCCAGAGACCGGCCTTCGGGCAGTATCTCCCAGGGCAGATGCGACAGTTTTTCCCGGACGCGCAGGGCCAGCGGCGAGGAGGCGACCGTCTGGTCCGCCACCACCCTGCCGATGCCGCGCAGATATCCGGGCAGACCGGTCATGAGTCCGCCTCCGTGAAAATACCGCTCCAGTCCGCCAGGGCCATGTCCGCCAACTGACGCGCCGCACGCCCGACGTCCGCCGCGCAGGCCAGACGCACGCTCATGTCCACCGCTTCGGTTTCAAACTGGTCCGGCTGGGTCAGCCGCCATCCGGTTCCGGCGCTGATCCGCCGGGCCGCCGCAGCGAAATTCCGCTCCAGAGCGGTCAGTTCGGGATAGCGCAGGGCGCGGATTTCCGCCGTGATGCGCGCCATGGCGTCCTTGGGGGACAGGTCCGAAGCCAGCCCCTCCCGCGCGGCGGCCAGCATCCCGCCCATGTCCCGGTTCTCGCGCAGGCCCGTTTCCCGCAGCCAGGCCAGAAGATTGACCGCATTGCCCCGGGACCAGGAAAAGGCCGCGAACAGCGGAAAAAGCGCTCCGATTTCCGCCGCGTCCATTTTTTCCAGCGCGTCCGCGCAGACCAGCGGGATGTTGCCTGCCGCAAGAAGGCCGTCCCATTCCTCGGGCAGCTTCAGCCAGGCCATCGCCTGCCGGGCCCGGCGGGAACGGGGTTCAAGACCCAGAACCGCCCAGACTTCCTCCAGGCGGGCCGGATCGAGCTCCCGGAAATAACGCAGGGCCCGGACCACGCGCCAGTCATCGATATCGGAATCGGCATTGGATTCCAGATAGACGAGCCCCCGTTCCCAGGCATCAAGAGGACCCACATCGCGGCACAGTACGGACCGTCCCTCTTCCATCAGACAGGCCAGCCGGGCCGCGCCCGCCACCAGAACAGGACGGGAGCCGCCTGAATCCACCAGCACCGGGAAAAGCTGACCCCGGCGGATCAGACTCCGCCGCAGCGAGTCGTCGGGCTTGCGCTTCCAGAACAGCCAGCCGCCGGTGGCGTCGATGTCTTCTCCCGGGCAGGGAAAAAAGCCGGCAGCGGGAGCGCCCCTGAAAGACGCGTCAGGCGTATCCATGGCAATCTCTCAACAATTTGAACATATTATGCATGCCGGGAAATCCGGCCGCACTTGACAATCCAAAGCCCCTCTCCCTATAGGGCAGGCTTTGAAAAAAGCCCGGAACAGCGGAAAGTTTGGGACATTTTCGGATCAAAAAGCACGGAAACCTCATTCAATTTCGTCTCTTTGGCAAGACAATTCCCCGCCAGCTCCTCCGGAAGACACAGGAGAACGACAGACTGCCGACAAACCTCTGGTTCACGGAGCGCGGCAAAATCCCGGCGAAAGGTCCGGGAGCTTTTCCGAACGCGCTCATCCACACCTTGTAGCCGCGTGGTTATACTTCGCATAAGGGGGCCGTATGCAGGATCAGCTTCAGAAACAGAGAACCTTCGCCCTGATAGGACATGGCGGAACCGGCAAGACTTCCGTGGCGGAAATGCTCCTGTTCACCGCCGGTTCCATCTCCCGGCTGGGCAAAATCGAGGACGGCACCACAACCCTCGATTACGAGCCCGAGGAAACCAAACGCCGGGGCAGCATCCAGCCCTCCTTCGCCCAGTTCTCCTGGAAAAAAAATCTGAACTTCCTCATCGATACACCCGGCGACAACAACTTCATCGGCGACCTTCCCTATCTTCTGCAAGGCGCGGACAATGCCGTGCTGGTCATCGACGCCATCGACGGGGTGAAACCCCTGACCAAGAAAATCTGGTCCGAAGCGGTCAGGGCGGAACTCCCGGCCATGGTTTTCATCAACAAGATGGACCGTGAACGGGCCGACTTCCAGATGGCCTACCAGAGCCTCGCGGACATTCTCGGCATCAAGCCGGTGCTGTTGTACCTGCCCATCGGCAGCGAAGCGGACTTTCGCGGCGTGGTCGATGTGCTGAACGAAAAAGCCTACGCCTTCGGGGAAAACGGCGCCCTTTCCCCCACGGACATTCCGGCGGATATGGCCGATGACGTGACCCTGGCCCGCGAGATCGCCGTGGAGAACATCGCCGAAAGCAGTGAAGAGCTGATGGAAAAGTATCTGGAAGAAGGCTCCCTGACCGCGGAAGAGCTGACCGCCGGGCTCCGGGCGGGCGTGCTGTCCCGCGCCCTGGTGCCGGTCTGCGTGGGCGCGGCCCTGGAAAACAAGGGCGGCGCGCTGCTGCTGGATGCCCTTCAGGGCTGCATGGCCTCTCCTCTGGATCACAAGCCCTGGCTGGACGCCGAAGGAAACGAGCGGTCCTCCGATCCGGACGCTCCCCTGGCCGCCTTCGTCTTCAAGACCATCGCCGATCCGTTTGCCGGACAGCTGTCCATCATGCGCGTGCTCTCCGGCGTGCTCTCACCCGACGCAGCGGTGCTGAACGCCGCCAAGGACGAAAAGGAGAAAATCGGCCAGGGCCTGTTTCTGGAAGGCAAAAAACAGACGCCCTGCAAGCAGGATCTCGGCCCCGGCGCCATCGTGGCCGTGGCCAAGCTCAAGAACACCTCCACGGGCGACACCCTGTGCGCGGAAAAATCCCCCTTTGCCCTGACTCTGCCGAAACTGAGCCCGGCCATCATCTCCTACGCCCTGGCCGCCGAGGAAAAGGGCGAGGAAGACAAGGTCTTCGCGGCGGTGCAGAAACTGCTGGAGGAAGACATCAACCTGCACCTGGAGCGCAACGAGGAAACGGGGGACATGCTCCTTTCGGGCATGGGCCAGCTGCACATCGAACTGTCAGTGGAAAAGGCCAGACGCCGCTACAAAACCAATATCCTGCTGAAAACGCCCAAGATTCCCTACCGGGAAACCATCAAGGGCAAGGCCCAGGTCCAGGGGCGACACAAGAAGCAGTCCGGCGGCCGGGGCCAGTTCGGCGACTGCTGGATCCGCATGGAGCCCAACCCGCGCGGCGCGGGCTACGAATTTCTGGACGAAATCGTGGGCGGCTCCATTCCCCGCAACTACATTCCCGCCGTGGACAAGGGCATCCAGGAAGCGGCGGCGCGGGGTTTTCTGGCCGGATACCCCATGGTCGATTTCAAGGTGGCCCTCTACGACGGCTCCTATCATACGGTGGATTCCTCGGAAATGGCCTTCAAGATCGCGGGCTCCCTGGCCTTCAAGAAAGCCGTGGAGCAGTGCAATCCGACCCTGCTCGAACCCATCATGCTGGCCTCTGTGTTCATCCCCGACGAGTTCATGGGCGATGTCATCGGCGATCTGTCCAGCCGGCGCGGCCGGGTGCTGGGTTCCGATTCCGTGGGCGGCGTGACCGAGGTCAAGGCTCACGTGCCCATGGCCGAGATGATGAAGTACGCGCCGGATCTGCGCTCCATGACCGGCGGCCAGGGCACCTTCACCATGGAATTCGCCCATTACGAGGAATGCCCGCCCAACGTGGCCGAACAGGTCATTGCCGACAGCGGCAAGGCGGAAGATTGATCCGTGGTCTTTCCGGCGGGCGGCTCCGGAGGCTGCCCGCCGCGCCTATTTTCCCGATGCGGCCTCCCCGCAGGAAAAACCGTCCCGCGCTGTCATGTCGAGCGTAACCCTGACTCCCCTCGGCGGCCTGGGGGAAATCGGCATGAACTGCCTGGCCCTGGAGACGGACCGGAGCATGATCCTGGTGGACTGCGGGCTCATGTTCCCCGATGTCGTCCTCTACGGCGTGGACGTGGTCATCCCGCGCATGGATTTCATTCTGGAGCGCCGGGACAAACTGCGCGGCATCGTGTTCACCCACGGCCATGAAGATCATATCGGCGCGCTGGCCTGGCTTGCGCCCTATCTGCAGAACACGCCCGTCTACGGATCGGAATTCACCCTGCGTCTGGCTCTCAGGAGACTGCAGGAACGCGGACTGGAATCCCATGTACAGCCCCGTGCCGTAAACGGCGGAGACCGGGTGGACATGGGCGCTTTCGCCGTGACCTTCATCCCGGTCTGTCACAGCATCATCGAAGGTTTCGGCCTGGGTATCGAAACCCCGGCCGGCCGCATCGTCCATACCGGAGACTTCAAGATCGACCGCAATCCGCTGGACGGACACGCCACGGATCTGGAGGCTTTCGCCGATTTCTCCAGAGACGGCGCGCTGCTTCTCCTGTCCGACTCCACCAATGTGGAGCGCGAAGGATTTTCCCTGACCGAGCGGGAAATTCTGACCACTCTGGACGAAGTCTTCGCCGGAGCGAAGGGACGTATTCTGGTCACCCTTTTCGCCACGCACATCCAGCGCATTCAGGAAATTTTCGATCTGGCCGCCAGATACGGACGTAAGGTGGCCTTCACCGGCCGCAGTCTGGTGGCCAACATCGACGCCGCCCGCGAACTGGGCCATCTTTCCTTCAACGGCACCAATTCCTGCGACATGGAGGATCTGGCCGGACTGGACGACAGCCGCACCGTCATCCTGCTCACCGGTTCCCAGGGCGAACCCCTCTCGGCCCTGACCCGGGTATCCCGGGGAGAACACCGCCAGATCGCCGTCCGCGAAGGAGACACGGTGGTCATGTCCTCCCGGTTCATTCCCGGCAACACGCGGGCCATCACCAAGGTCATCAACGACCTCTACCGCCAGAGCGCCACGGTTCTCTATGAACGGGTCCAGGCCATCCACGCCTCGGGGCACGCCCACCAGGAAGAACTGAAAATCATGCTGCACACCGTCCGCCCGAAATTCTTCATTCCCGTGCACGGTGAATACCGCCATCTGTTCAAGCACGCCGAACTGGCCGTGGACTGCGGCGTGGCTCCGGAGCGGGCCATCATCCTGGAAGACGGCCAGCCTGTGACCTTTTCGCCGGAGGGTCTCCGTCTGGAAGAGCCGGTGTACGCCGAATCCATCCTGGTGGACGGCAAAGGCGTCGGCGACGTGGGGCAGATCGTGCTGAAGGAACGCCAGATTCTGGGCGGCGAAGGGTTGGTCATCGTGCTGGTGGTGCAGGACGAGACGGGCGTCATCGTCTTCGGTCCGAGCATCCAGTCCCGCGGCTTCGTCTTCGAACAGCATTTTTCCCATGTGCTCGAAGACGCCAAGTGCATTGTCCTCGATGTGCTGGAAAACAATCCCGAAGCCGAGGCGTGCAGGCTGGAAGACCGCATCCGTTCCGCCTTGCGCCGCTTCTTCCGCACCGTACTGGAGCGCGACCCGGTGGTCATGCCGCTGGTGGTGCGGGTCTGACCGCCGCTTGCCAAAGCATTTTCTTTCGCGTAGCGGACTTCGCTTTCGTAACTATTGCCGCACGTCCGCGACTTTGGTTTGGCCCATCCGGGCTCCCGCGGGCAGAGGACAAAAACCAAGGAGATTCCCATGCCTTATGTCAGTATGAAACAGATGCTGGAGACCGGCGTTCATTTCGGTCACCAGACCCGGCGCTGGAACCCCAAAATGCGGCCGTTCATTTTCGGCGCGCGCAAGGGCATCCACATCATCGACCTGCAGCAGACCGTGAAGCTGTACCGCAAGGCCCACGACTTCATCGCCGACACCGTGGCCCGCGGCGGCAAGGTCATTTTCATCGGCACCAAGCGCCAGGCCCAGGACGTGGTCAAGGCCGAGGCTGAACGCTGCGGCATGTACTATGTAACCAACCGCTGGCTGGGCGGCACCCTGACCAACTATCAGACCATCCGCTCCAGCATCGCCCGCCTGAAAAAACTGGAAGGCATGTTCGAGGACGGCTCCGTGAACCGCTTCCTGAAAAAGGAAGTGGTGGGCATGGAGCGCGAGGTGACCAAGCTGAACCTGACTCTGGGCGGCATCAAGGACATGGAAGAGCCCCCGGCGGTAGCCTTCATCATCGATCCGCACCGCGAAGAAATCGCGGTCAAGGAATGCCGCAAGCTGGGCATTCCCATTGTGGCCGTCGTGGACACCAACTGCGATCCCGACCTGATCGACTATGTCATTCCCGGCAATGACGACGCCATCCGCGCCATCAAGCTGTTTGCCGCGGCCATGGCCGATGCCTGCATCGAAGGACAGGCCAGCGCCAAGGACACCGTGCCTCAGCCCAAACCCGCCACGGCCGGGGAAGCTCCCGCCGCCACCGAAAATTCTGACGCCGACGACAACGACGACGAAGAGGAATATTGAGATGAACATATCCGCAACAATGGTTAAGGACCTGCGCGAACGCACCGGCGCGGGCATGATGGATTGCAAGAAGGCGCTGACCGAATGTGACGGAGACGAAGAAAAGGCCGTTGCCTGGCTGCGTGAAAAAGGGCTCTCCAAGGCCGCCAAAAAGGCTGGCCGGAGCACCACCGAAGGTCTGATCACCATAGCCCTGGCTGCGGACGGCAAGGCCGCCGCCATGAGCGAGGTGAAGTGCGAGACGGATTTCGTGGCCAAGAACGAGGAACTCGTCGCCATGGCCGAAGGCATCGCCAGCAAGGCCCTGGAAATGAAAACCGGCGACGTGGCAGCCCTGCCCGCCGAGATCACGGATCTGACGGCCCTGATCGGCAAGATCGGGGAGAACATGCAGGTCGGCCAGTTGACCTATATGGCCGTGAGCGGAACAGGCATCATCGGCAGCTACGTGCATTCCAACAAAAAGCTGGGCGTGCTGGTGGAACTGACGGGCGACGCCTCGCCGGAGCTGGCCAAGGATATCGCCATGCAGATCGCAGCGACGAATCCCATCTGCGTGTCCCCGGATCAGGTGCCTGCGGAAACCCTGGCCCAGGAGCGGGAAATCTACCTGAGCCAGGCCAAGGAAGAAGGCAAGCCCGCCCAGATCGCCGAAAAGATCGTGGAGGGCCGCATCCGCAAGTTCTACCAGGAAGTATGCCTGGTCGAGCAGGCCTTCATCAAGGATGACAAGAAGACCATCAAGGAACTTCTGGGGAAAAACGCCGCCGTGGCCCGGTTCTGCCGGTTTGCCGTGGGCGCATAGAAAAAGAATTGCAGCCATCCGAAACAGCCCTCGCCGTGTCCCGCGGCGGGGGCTGTTTTGGTTTCATGGGTAAAAGCTTCCTTCATGTCCTGAAGGCCGAAAACCGGAACGCCGCCGTACGCCGACGATCACTTCACGGCATGACAAATCTGGTAGAAAAACCTGCGGGTATGGACCTCCACCCGGCCGAAACCGGCATCCTTGAGCATCTTCTCCATGCGGGCATCGGAGTAAAGGCGCAGCTTGTACAGCCAGCCGAAAATGGCCTTGCCGGGCAGGGAGTCGGCCAGGGTGATCAGAGCGAAGCGGCCTCCGGGCCGGAGAACCCGGCAGGCTTCGGACAGGGCTTTTTGCGGCTCCGGCACGAAGAAAAACATGTTGGCGGAAGCCCCTGCGGAAAAACGGCTATCCGGCCAGGGCAGCGCGGCCACGTTCCCTTCCAGGATTTCGGCCCGGCCCGAGGCAATGGCATCGGCATTGTTCTTCCGGCTCAGCTCGACCATGTCGCGGCTGTGATCGATACCCGCGGCGAAAGAAACCCGTTCCAGAGCCTGGCGCAGCAGTATGCCTCCGCCGCAGCCCATCTCGAAGTACTCATCCTCCTGTTTCAGATTCAGCATCTCCAGAATGACGCGAAAACTGCGGTAATGGGCGACAGGCTCATTATAGCGCCGTACCGCCCATTCTCCGCTCGGCTTCGAGGCCGTCCGTTCGATGAATCTTTGCCGCCAGCCCGCATTCATACAACATCTCCTGCAGATACGGCTTCACGCCGGTGTTCATTTCCTTAAAAGCGAAAACTCAGATTTGCCCCCACCACCAGAGGCTCTCCGGCGCGGCCGGCCCAGTTTGCACCAGACCGGACCTGGCGGGTGGCATATTCTTCATCCAGCAGGTTACGGCCGTACAGGTAGAAATCAAACCGCTCCCCTTCATAGCCGGCTTTGGCGTTCAGAAGACCATAGTCCTTTTGCGACCGGGTATTCTCCACATCGATGCTCACTTCGCCGAAACGGCTGTACAGCAGACTGATGAAAAGACCGGGACCGAAGCGGTACGTTCCGCCCAGACTGGCGGTGTACCCAGGCACATCGGGAATGGTGTTTCCGTCATAAATCCGGGAGCCGACGTTATATTTCTCATATCTGGCTCTGGTGTGGGCAAAAGCGGCGAAGAGGTCGAGGCCCGCCACGGGCCGGGCCGCCAGTTCCAGTTCAAGGCCCCGGCTGGAGGCTTCGGCGGCATTGTTGATGTACACGGCCGTGCCGCCGGCAGTGAGCACTTCGACCTGCATGTCTGTCCAGTCGATGTAAAAGAGTGCGAGATTGGCCTGCAGTCTTTTATCCAGCCATGAGGTTTTGAGCCCGGCCTCATAATTCCAGGTGAATTCGGGTTCAAAAGAAGACCCCAGATTATCCACCGTATTATAGCCGCCGCTGCGGAAGCCTCTGGACACGCCGACATAGGGCATGACTCCTTCGGTCAGATCGTAACTCAGGGAGGCCTTGGGCAGCCACGCCTCATGCGTGTCGGCGCGGGATCCGGACATCGCCCCGTATCCCATCATGCCCAGAGCGGGGCCGGGCGCAGGCTGTTCATAATCGAACTCCTGTCTTTCCCGGTCGTAACGCAGACCCAGAGTCAGATGCAGTCTGTCGGCGAAGGTACAGGTTCCCTCGCCGAAAAGAGCTCCGCCCGTTGTGGTCATCTCATTGTCGGCACTCAAAGTTTCTCCGGGCATGCCCATGCCCATGTTCATGAAATTCATCCACATTCCATAGCCGCCTTCTTTCTTTTCCCGCAGGAGGAAAACTCCCGCCAGCCACTGCAGAGGCGCAGACCTGTCCGTGGAGTGCAGACGGAATTCCTGGGAAAGAGAGCTGACCTTCTGCCTGAGCGACAGGTTCAGCAGATCGACGGGAGTGAAATCCACGTCGTTTCTGCTCCTGCCGTCTTCCTTGTATCCGGAAGTGATGGATACCAGCCGCAATGCGCCGAAATCGTATCCGGCACGGAGACTGAGCATGTCCCTGTCTTTTTTCGTTTCTCCCGCATAATCGACATCGACGTTCCTGCGCAGATCGCCGCCCCGGTCGAAAAGAGCGAAATGGGCGTAGTCAGGACTGTCATGCCGCATCATGTCATAGCTGATCTGCAGATCCAGGACGTCGCCTGGAGTGGCGAGCACAGTGAAACGTCCGTCATAATTCTTCTTCCGCCCGGCCTTATCCGAACCGTCGAACCTGTTTTCAAACCAGCCGTCCGATTCATCATAGCGCAGTCCGCCGCGAAAGCTGACTCGGTCCCTGACGAGAGGACCGCTGATCACGCCCTGCACTGCATGGGAATTGAACCGGCCCGCGTCGGCGCTGATTTTTCCTTCCCAGACATCGCCCGGCTTTTTGGTGACGATATTGATGACTCCCGCTTCGGAGTTGCGGCCGTAAAGCGTGCCCTGCGGCCCGCGCAGCACTTCCACCCGCTCCACGTCCGCAAGGCTCGCGCTCAGGCCCGGCTGCACATAGACATCGTCGACATAAACGCCCACCGTGGGCGTGCCGGTCATGGACGCCCCAATACCGCGCATGGAGGCGAAACTCTGATCGGTCATGCCGGTGTCGGTCACATAGAAGTTGGGCACCACGGCCACGATGTCCTTGACCGAATTCAGTCTGAAATCCTCAATCTGCCCGTCCCCGACAACGCTGATGCCGCCCGGAATCTTCCAGGCGTCACCCTCGCGTTTCTCCGCCGTGACGACCATCGGCTCCAGCTCCACCTGTTCCTTCACGCGCCCAGTTCCGTTTTCTTCCGCCAGCCCCGCGTCCGGCAGCCAGAACGCCGCAACAGCAAGCCATATCACGAAGCCTCCGAGTGATTTCCCGTACTCCATATGCGTTCTCTCCTGATATTTCTTTGGGTCCTTGAGAAGGATTCCGAAGGGACATAGCCGACGGCGGCGCGGCGGGATAGAACAATACGGTCTTTTCTGTTGTATGTTCCGGCGCGGGCCGGACTTCGCCGGATCAAAGACGGCAGGAGTTGGCGTGCAGTCCCGGCGTCAGGCCGAAGCGGGACTTGAAATGGCGGACAAAATGGGAGGCGTCGCAGAAGCCGAGCTGGTGGGCCACTTCCGAAACCGAGCAGTCGGTGGCGGCCAGGAGTTCCCGCCCTTTTTCCAGACGGCGGGTCAGAAGATATGCATACGGGGGCTGTCCGAAAACTTCCCGGAAACCCCATTTCAGCTTGTTTTCACTGAGGCCCGAGGCACGGGCCACTTCCGATATGGAAGGAGGATTTTCCAGGTCGGCGGTCAGCAGATCCCGCGCCATATGGAGCCGCTCCCTGTCCCCGGAGGACAGCTGCCGTTTTTTCACTCTACGGGACACGGTCGTCACGTCGGAAAACATCAGGGCGAAAAGTTCCAGAATCTTGGCTTCCATATACATCCGCCCCAGGCAGTCCTGAAGAGGACACGCGAGAAGCTGGGCAAGAGCTATCTGTAGAAGCGGGCTGAAAGTGCGGCGATGATTGAATGGTGAAGGAGGGCTTCCTTTCCGCAGGGCTCTGAGCCCGTCTGGAAGCGTGGAAAACGTCCCGGGGAAAAACTGCTCCAGCAGTTTCGGGTCCATGTAAATGTTGACCAGCTCATAGTATTCATTTTCCCGCAGCACGGTGGTGCATTCCACGTCAGGATAGAACGAAAGCAGAGCACTTGACGGCTCCACCGCCACTGTTTCCGCTCTCCGGCGGGAAAAGCGCAGATCTCCATATCCCCGGCCGGAAATATGCAACCCAAGCTCCAGCGGGGCGTCTTGTCCGAATCTGAAAACATGCCGGGCTTTTCCCGGAGCGACAAACCGGGCGTGCACCAGCTCCAGTCCGGGACGCAGCCGGACATGACTCAGGCCCGGGCCTGTGAATGTCTTCTTCACTTCTTCCAGAAACTTCCAGGAAGAGACTTGCCCGGATGTTTCCGGCCAGGATGAAAGCAGAGTCCCCCGCACGGTCATGCCACCCGGACCCTGAGCATGCGCGAGCAATCCCGGAAGACGGGTATGTGGCGCAGCAGACGCGGGAACCAGTGATATTCTCCCATGAGCCGCATGATGCTCTCGTCCGAGACGACACGAACACCAGGATGCCAGGCTTCCAGCTCCCGGTCGTCGTCGATCCCCCAGCGGAACCCGGCCCGCATCTTCCGGACCGTGTCGTGGCGTCCGGACTGCCGGCTGCTCCAGACGCTCATCACATCGAAGCACATCTCCGCGCCCGGAAAGGAATCCGCCACGAGCCGAAGCAGATCGCGCACAATCACTTCCTCGAAGTACATGAGCACGCCTTCGATGATGATCAGAAAATCGCCATCCGGGTGCGCCTCCCGCACATCCCGCACCCAGCCCTGGTCGAGAAAGGAGCGCGCGATGCAACGGCTGTTTTCCGCCTCCGGAACGAGCCGGGTCCGAAGGTGGATGACCTCGGGCAGATCCACTTCATAAAACATGGCCTTCCCGCTGTTTCGCAGCCGCTCCCGGCGGGTGTCCAGCCCGCAGCCCAGCGCCACCACCACGGGGCGGGCATGGGTGTCGATGAAGTCTCTTGCGCACTGATCGAAATACTTCGCGCGCACGTTGGTGCCCACCCGGCTCATCAGGCTTCCCGAGATGAACTTTCCGAAAGGATAGTCGATTTGCTCCATGAGCCGTGCGCTGTACGCATCGCCCAGAACTGGCCGCTTCTGCCGCACGTCCAGCGCGCGCATGGCCAGGGGAATGAGCAGGGTTTCCGCCACGCTGTCCTTGAGATCCGGGTGTATCTTTTCCATGGCTGACTCCGGCGGCCGGACGGATGTCCCGCCGCTCCAAAAAGTTAATCATAGCTAATCCGGCGTCGAAACAGCTGTCAATCCACCGGAAAAATACGCCCTGTTTTTGTGTCAGGTCAGGATTTCCCGTTTCGGGGGAAAGTTTTCCCGAACGGAACAGGGATGCGTCCGGTGAATGCCCCCGGGCAATAGTTTCTCCCTCGCCAGCACAAAAACAGCTCCGCTTTACCCGTCCTGCCTGGCGAATCGGAAAATAACCGGGAGAATCCGGTCAGATGCGGACCGGGTTCGCTTTCGGCCGGTTACGAGAAGCTGTCCCGGCCCATGGCGGCGAGAATCAGAAGACCGTAAATACCCGTCAGCGCCACCGCGCAGTATTCCAGAGCGTGGGGACGTTTTTTTCCGCGCAGCCTGAAGAAAAGCACAAACAGGATCAGGCTCGCGGCCATGCCGGGCAGGGCTGTCCATCCGCTCAGGATGACGCGGGGCCGCAGGTATCCTCCGGGATCGGCCTTCAGGGACAGCGTAAAGGGAAAGAGCGCGGCCCGCACATGGGTGGCCGTCGTGGGCAGGGCCCTGGACATGGTGCGGCTGTGCCCGGCGATGAGCGTGAGATCGTGGTCCATGACTCTGGCGTGAATGGTGGCGTCATCAGAATACACGGCCGTATAGAAAAGAGGATTCATCAGCAGTTTGAAATCCATGCGGTCGGGATCGTACCCTTCAAGATGCAGCGGCAGTACCCGGTAATTGTCGCAGGACAGCAGAAATATCCCGCCCGCCTCGTCCAAGAGCAGGCCGTAGAATTTGCGCTGGCTGTTCTCCGCCACCACGATCTGCCGGGTGTGGATGGACGGCGGCAGCGGCAGTTTGACCACCACCGGCCGGCCGTCCACCCGCTTGACATGAAAGACCCCGTACCGGGCGTCCACGATGAACACGCCTTCGTCAAAGGGTTTCAGCACCGTGAAGCGCCCGTGCACCGAGCGGGCGGGGAAAACAAACCCCCGAGCCTTGAGCGCGCCGGTAAAAAGGCTGGTCATCCCCTCGTCCACGCGGTTCACGTCCGCATCGACGAATTCCATGGCGTCATCCCGCATGCGGAAGCGGTTGGGCGGAAAGACCAGACGCGCCTGTTTCGGATTCGATTCCAAAAGCGGCCACAGAGGAATTTCAGGATGCCGTCCGGAGACCTCGCCAGCACCCAGTTCCAGCACCAGCCGGTGCCGCTCGATGCTCTCCCGGTCAAGGACCCGCCCTTCCAGACGCAGGGGCAGAAGGCCCCAGATTTCCATATTCTTGTAGTAGATGGTGGGCAGAAGCTTCTCGAATTCCACCCGGGTGTACCAGCCCCCGTCCTCGTCGCGGTAAGCGATATTGTCATGGTGGTCTTGGGCCTTGGCCGTGGACTGGGGCGGGATGGGGCCGACTATCTTCTCCGTGTACACGAATCTGCGGCTGACCGGGCTGTACAGAAGATGGGTTTTTTCCACCGGCTCGAAAAACGCCATGTCGTAGAGTTCTGGAAGATATACGGAGGCGGCCGCCAGCGCGAGCAGGAAAAAGGCCGAGGCCGAGAAAATCTTCACACGTCCACCCTCCGGAAACGGAATCTGTAAGCGGGCAACAGCACTGCGGGCAGCATGAGCGCGAGCATCAGCCCCAGAAAAAACAGAGCCGGGACATAGCCGCCCGGCGCGGCCTGGCGCAGAAAAAATCCGCATGCGCCGGCGCTGAGCGCCAGATTGCAGACCCTGAGCCGGAAGGACGGCTCCAGCAGCACCAGGGCCGAGCCCAGATAGGCGGCTACTCCGGCTCCGGCCCAGGGCAGAAATGTCTGGGCCGCGTTACAGACCGCCTCCCAGGGAAAATAACGGGCCGTGATCAGCCCCAGCAGGCCGAAATCGAGGCAGATGGTCAGCAGCACCGCCAGAAGCCCCACGCAGAGATGACCGAGCATGACCAGATACGAGGAGAGCGGCAGATGCAGGGACAGACGCATGCGCTCCGCGTTCATTTCCGGGAGAAACTGCGCGAACCCCAGAAGCAGGCCGTTGAAAAGCGGAATGAAACGCATCGGCGCATAGTGAATCTGATCGAGATAAAAGACCCGGTACCAGACGATTTCCGCGTGATCGAGGATGAACAGCCGCCGCGTCTCCATGAACACGTATCCCATGAGCAGCGCGTTGCAGCAGAGCAGCGCATACCACCACCACGCGATCTTGAAATACTCCTTCCGCAGCAGGGCGAGAAACATCAGTACCTCCCGGTGTAGCCGATAAAGGCGTCTTCAAGGCTCATGGAAACGGGCGTCAGCTTCGCGGAATCCACGCCCTGATTATCCAGTTCGGCGCGGACCGCGTCGAGCCCGGCGAAACTGAAAACATCCAGATAGGCGGCGTGAATCTCCACGTTTTTGATGATGCCGCCGCTTCGCACCTCGCCGGACCAGGGTGCGGGCAGCCGGTAGCACCCAAAAGAAGAGCGGAACTCCCGCAGAGAGGTCATGTGCAGGCGTCCGCCGCGCTCCAGAAAAATGACCTCGTCCACAAAACCGTCCAGATCCTGAATGACGTGGGAGGTCAGCAGCACGGTGCGCTGCTCTCCCTCCAGATACTCCCGCATGTAATCGAGAAACAGGCGGCGGTAGCCCGCGTCCAGACCCATGGAATAATCGTCCAGAAGAAGCAGGTCGGGCTGCTGGGCCATGATCAGGCCCAGAACCACCTGAGAACGCTGGCCGCAGGACATGGCTCCGATTTTATGCGTGACGGGCAGACGCAGCCTGCCGACCAGATCGTAATACACGTCGCGGTTCCACCTGGGATAAAAGGGCGCATAGAAGCGCTCTATCTGCGCGATGGTCAGAAATTCGTAGGCCAGATGCCCCTCGAAGAGCAGACCGATGCGGGCCCTTGTGGCCGGAGAAAGATTGTGCGCGTCCTCGCCGAAAACGCGGACCCGCCCGGCCTGGGGACGCAGAAAGCCCATCAGGATTTTGATCAGCGTGGTTTTTCCCACCCCGTTCTTGCCCAGCAGGCCGAAAACTTTACCCCTGGGCAGAGAAAAATTGAGATCCGAATACACGGTATGCCGATTGTAGGTGTGCGCGAGATTTCTGACTTCAATGACAGGGTCCATGGGAAATCCTTGAAATGACCGCAGCCGGAGAAAATTTAGCAGACAGTCCGCCGGAAAGACGGCGCGGAGAACACCAACGCCGTGAGCCTTCGCGTATGTTGCGGGAAAAATTGAAGTTAAGACGGGCTAATTTCAAGACGGCAAAATAAATATTTCCGTATCACATCCCCCTTCCGATTGCAGCCAGACAGCGACAGGGAAGAGCAAGAATTCCAAGCAAACAGCGCATCGGTATGCATGTTTTGCCATGTCTGCCGCAGTATCCCGCCTCTGTTTTCTGTACGGGTTCCCCATGAATCCGGTTCAGCCCGGAAGGTTGCCGGACTGGCCGCCGATCCGGCGGAAACCGTCCCTCTCCTTCAGCCGCGCAATAATTCCCGTTTCGGGGAAAAGTTTTCCTGCTCGGGGTAGAGATAAGCGCGGCCATGTCCGTATCTTTCCTTGCGGATGACCCGTGGCCGCATTTTCACGGGGGAGTCAGCCGGGACTTATTCTCCGGCGGGCCGGACTGAGCCGCCGGAATGCCCGCCCTTCCGCGCGAGTCCGCGCCGGGATCAGGTGCACCGGATTCACCGGACCCGCCATGCATCCGTGACCGGCATCCATACATGGCAGGGCGCGAGCGGCCGTCCTCTCCAGACCCAACCAAGCGAGGTATTCATGAGTACTCGAACCGAGATTCCAGCCCACGGCGCTCCTTCCCCCACGGCAGACGCCGCGCCGTCCGGGCAGGGCATATGGCGTCTGATGAGCCCGGTCTGGCCGGGCATCGTCCTGGCCATGGGCATGGCCGCAACGGGCGTGATTCTGGCCCTCGGGGCCGTCGCCTGCCTGGCAGGCACGTTAAGCGGCCTGCTCCGGTCCGGCGGACAGCCCTGGCTCTGGTTCGCGGCGGCCGTGATCCTGACCGTCGGGAGCTTCTTTCTGCGCATCCACGCTTTCAAGATATCCCATCTGGCCGCCTTCGATCTGGAGGTTATTCTCAGAAAAGGCATGACCTCCCGCCTGGGCGGCGTGCCTCTGGGCTACCTGCTGCAACAGGGCACCGGAGCCCTGACCAAAGTGGTGCAGGACGACGTCAGGAATCTGCATGCCTTCGTGGCCGACTCCACGCCGCTGGTCGGGCGCAGTCTGGCCATGCCCGTAGCCACCCTGATTCTGGCTCTGGCCATCGACTGGAGACTGGCTCTGACCGCTCTGGCCGTCCTGATTCTGGGAGCCGCGGCCTTGTCCATCGCCATGCGCGGCAGCGGCGAGTTGCAGCGTCGCTACGACGCCGAGCAGGAACGCATCGCCGGAACGGTCATCGAATTCGTGCAGGCCATGCCCGTGGTCCGCACTTTCGACGACGGAGCATCTTCCTTCGGCCGCTACCAGTCGGCTCTGGAAGGCTTCAAAAAGGTGCTTTCCGAGTGGCTCCAGATTTCCGGAACCAGCGCCAAGCTGGGCCTCGTTCTGCTTGGCCCCCTGCCCACGCTTCTGGTGCTGGCCCTGACCGGTTTTCTCCTTTTCCGCCACGGTCTGACCAGCCTGCCTTCATGGACCGCCCTGCTCCTTCTGGGCACCGGCCTGGCCGAATCCCTCATGCCGCTCATGTGGCTTAACCATCTGATCCGCAAGGCCAACGCCAGCGCACTGCGCATCCAGAAACTCCAGGCCGAGCCGATGCAGCCCCTTTCCGCCGCGCCGCGCGAGCCCCGCGACGCTTCCGTGACCTTTGAAAACGTATCCTTCGCTTACGAAGGAAGAGACGGCGACGCCCTGCAAGACGTCAGCTTTCATGTCCCGCCGGGCACGGTCACGGCCCTGGTCGGACCCAGCGGCGCGGGCAAGACCACCGTGGCCCGGCTCATCCCGCGTTTCTGGGACGTCAGATCCGGCTCCGTGCGCGTGGGCGACGTGGATGTCCGCGATCTGGCCCCGGAAGCTCTGATGAGCCATGTCTCCTTCGTCTTTCAGGATACCTTCCTGTTCAAGGACACCATCGCCGCCAACATCCGCCTGGGCCGTCCCGAAGCCACGGACGAGGAAGTGCGGGAAGCGGCCAGAGCGGCCCAGATCGACGCGTTCATCTCCGGTCTGCCCCAGGGCTACGAAACCATCGCCGGAGAACGTGGCACGCGCCTGTCCGGCGGCGAGCGGCAACGGGTGACCATCGCCCGGGCCATTCTCAGGAACTGCCCCATTGTCGTTCTGGACGAGGCCACGGCCTTCGCCGACCCGGAAAACGAGGCGGCCATCATCGCGGCCCTGGCCAATCTGATGCGCGGCAAGACCGTGATCATCATCGCCCACCGGCTGGCCACCATCCGCGACGTGGATCAGATCGTGGTTCTGGATCAGGGGCGGGTGGCCGAAACGGGCCCGCATCCGGAGCTGGTCCAGAAAGGCGGCGTGTACGCCCGGCTGTGGGAGAGTCACGAACAGGCCCGGGGCTGGACCCTGCGCGGCTGAAAAAAATTCGAGGAAAACGCCATGAACATATCCGACACATCCATCCCGCCCCTGAGCCAGACCTGGAAACGGATGCTCCAGGCCGCCGGACAGGAAGCCGGAGCCCTCAAACGCAGCACAGCCCTCACTCTGGCCGCCGCCGTGGCCCAGGGTCTGGCCTTCGCCTGCTTCTATCCCTTTTTCTCGGCCCTGCTGGACACGCCTGCGCGCCCGGGCAGCGCGGCATTCTGGCTGACGGCCATGACCCTCTGCACCCTGGCCGACGCTCTGGCCCGCTGGGTGGCGCGCAGATTCGACTATTCCGAATCCTTCGCCACCATCACCCACGACCTGCGCATGAGCCTCGGCAGACAACTGCGGAACATACCCCTGGAAACCCTGTACCGGAAGCGCAGCGGAGAGCTGGCCTCCATTCTGGCCGGCAGCGTGGACGAGGTGATCATGCCCATGGGCATGTTTTCGGCCGCGTTCATCAACATCATGGTCACGCCCATGGTCGCCGCCCTGGCCACGTTTTTCGTGGACTGGCGTCTGGCCGTGTGCATGCTGCTCATCTTCCCCCTGTCCATTCCGCTCTACCGCCGGCGCAGGCGGGCCACAGGCCGGGGCATGCGCGAGGTGAGCGCAGCCCACGCCCGCATCCAGGCGGAACTGGTCGAGTACATTCAGGGGCTGCCCGTGCTGCGCGCCGCCAACCGGACCGGCGAACGGGAGGAACGCCTGGGCGGAGCCCTCGAACATCTGCGCCAGATTCAGCGTCAGGACGTTCTGGCCGGGGTCCGGCCCCAGCTCAGCATCTCCGCTTTCATTCAGGGCGGCCTGCTGGCCATCGCCGGGATGGCCCTGCACTTCGTTCTGACCGGCAGTCTGCATCTCTCCGTCCTGGCCGCCCTGCTGGTGATCATGGTCCGTTTCACCGAGCCCATCACCCTGCTCTTCAGCATCAGCGCGGTCTTCGACCTGATGGAAGCCGGATTCGCCCGCGTGGAGGAAACCCTGAACATCGCTCCTCTGCCGGTCAGCGAGCCGGTGGGGACTCCCGATGCTTTTGACGTCGCTTTTGAAGATGTCCGCTTCGCCTACGCCGAAAGCGGCGAAGTGGTCCTCGACGGCGTGTCCTTCACCGCGCCCGAACGCAGCCTGACGGCTCTGGTGGGACCGAGCGGCGCGGGCAAGACCACGGTCACCCGTCTGCTCATGCGTTACGCCGATCCGCAGGCGGGCGTCATCCGCATCGGCGGCATGGACATACGCGGCATGCGGCCCGAAACGCTCATGAGCTGCGTGTCCGTGGTCTTTCAGGACGTCTATCTCTTCGACGACACCATCGCCGCCAATATCCGCATGGGCCGCCAAAGCGCCACGGACGAGGAAGTCCGGGCCGTGGCCGAGGCCGCACACTGCCACGAGTTCATCTCCCGCCTTCCCCAGGGCTACGAGACGCGGGTCGGCGATATCGGCGGCCGCCTGTCCGGCGGGGAACGCCAGCGCATCAGCATCGCCAGGGCCATCCTCAAAAACGCGCCCATCGTCATTCTGGACGAGCCCACGGCGGCTCTGGACACGGAAAGCGAAGTGGCCGTGCAGCGGGCCGTGGACGCCCTGGTGCGCGAACGCACGGTCTTTGTCATCGCCCACCGCCTGTCCACCATCGCCGCGGCGGACAACATCCTTGTCTTCGACCGGGGACGCCTGGTCGAACAGGGCCGCCACGCGGCGCTGCTGAGCGCGGGCGGACGCTATCGGGCCATGTGGGAGGCCCAGAACCGCGCCAAGGAATGGCATCTGGGAAAGATGACGGAGAGTGTTCATGCGTGAACTGTGGCCGCTTCTTCTGACCAATGCCCTGTGCATGGCGTGCATGACATCCTTCATAGCCGTGGCCGGACCTCTGGTGCGTGAACTGGGGCTGGCCGAGTGGCACGGAGGCCTGATCATCACTCTGGCCGGAGTGTGCTGGATGCTTCTGTCGCGGGCCTGGGGCCGCGCAAGTGACGCACGCGGCCGCAAACCCGTCCTGCTGACCGGCATCGGCGGCTTCGCCATCGCCTACCTGCTGCTGGGCGCGGCCATCGATCTGGCGCTGACCCGCCGCCCTGGCGTATTGATCGCGCTGACCATGCTCGCGCTGCTGCGGGGACTGATCGGCTCGTTCTATGCGGCCATTCCCCCGGCCAGCGCCGCGCTCATCGCGGACCGTACAGGTCCGGAACGCCGGGCCCAGGGCATGGCGGTTCTGGGTGCAGCCAATGGCGTAGGCATAATTCTCGGACCGCTCATGGGCGGACTTCTGGCCGTCTACGGTCTGGACGTGCCCATGTATGCAGCGGCGATGCTCCCGCTTCTGGCTCTGTTCGTGTTGTGGCGGACTCTTCCGGCGGAAGCCGCGCCGGGCGGAACGGACGCTCCCGCGGTACGGCTGACGGACCCGCGCCTGCGCCTGCCTCTGGCCATCATGCTGCTGGTCGTCAGTTGCGTGAATGTTGCCCAGCTCTGCGTGGGCTTCTTCGTGCTGGACCGGCTTGGTCTGAATGCGGCCCAGGGCGCGCGCATGGCCGGTCTGACCATGGCCGGCGTGGGCGTGGCCCTGATCGGAGTGCAGGCCGTCATGTCCCGGATGCCTGGAGTCAGCCTGCATTTCTGGCTTTCCGGAGGGGCGTTGCTCGCAGCCGCCGGATTCGCCGGAGTGACTCTGGTCTGGGACTCCTGGGGTCTGGTCGTCTCCTACGCTGTGTGCGCCGCGGGCTTGGGTGTGGTTTTTCCGGCCTGCCAGGCCCTGGCCGCCAACTCCGTGACGGCTACGGAGCAAGGCGTGGCCGCGGGTACCCTCTCGGCGGCTCAGGGAGTGGCCATGGTCGCCGCGCCTTTGGCCGGGACGGCGCTGTATGGAATCTTCCCGGAACTGCCCTACATCATGGCCGCCGCAGCCCTGGTCCTCATGAGCGGAATAGCCCGGCTCCGGACTCCTAGAGCCGAAGCGGCGCGGCAAGCGGCCATCCGCCGATAAATTCCCGATTCGGGCAGACCTTTCCCACCAGGGGTGGACAAACGTTCAAAAAATTAGTTCCGAATTATTATTTGAACGCATTTGCACCATAGGGAAAAGGAGGAAGTTTTTTATGGCGAAAGGAGGAAAGGCCGCGCTCCAGAGCGCGGCGCGGGCAGCGGCGGTTTTTCTGGCGCTGACCGGAACGGTCTGGGCCGCGGACGGCGGCAGGAAGGAAGACGCCGTGCGTCTGGGGGACATCACCGTCACGGCCAACAAGATGGAGGAAGACCTGCAGAAGGTCCCCCAGAGCGTCACGGTCATCAGCGAGGAGGAACTCGAGGAGAAAGGCATCCGCAACGTGATGGACGTGATCAGGGAAATCCCTAACATGACGCCCCTGCCCACAAAGCTCAATGGCAACATGGTCAGCTTCCGCGGCTTGGGAGTATCCGCATTCACCAACAACAACCCGGTGATCATCTACATCGACGGCGTGCCCCAGACAGGAAGGATGCCATCGGCGCGGTCATCAACATCGTGACCAGAACGCCCGAAAACGAATGGACGGGTAAAATCGGCGCGGAATACGGCCGCTACAACCATATGCGCGGCGTCTTCAACGCTGGCGGAGCGCTCCTGCAGGACAAGCTCTTTCTGGGCGTGAACGGTCAGTACGACAAGGACGACGGCTGGATAAAGAACGACTATCCGGGCAAGGACGACGATTTCAACAAAAAGAGCGACCGGCGGCTCAACGCCAACCTGGCCTTCACCCCCACGGACTGTTTCACGGCCCGCCTTTCCGTAAGCAACGACTACACCCGCGATCACGGGACGGATGGCTACAGGCTGCCCAGCGGAACGAAGCGCAGCGGTTTCTCCAGAGACACTGCTGAGCATGTCGAGGTGGACGCCCCCTTGCGCGTGTACACGGAGAACAACGCCCAGAGCCTCGCTCTGCGCTATGACTTCGACGCCCTGGCCCTGGATTCCGTGACCACACACAAAAGAATCGAAATGGATGGCAAATACGACGCCGACTTCAGTAACAATCCCCTTTACGCGGGACTGATCCAGTTCAATAAAAACGATATCCGGAGCTGGACACAGGAACTGCGCCTGTCCAGCGGCAACGAAGAGGGTTTCCGCTGGGTGGGGGGCCTCTATTTCGAGCGGGAACGTCGCAAGCAGGGGCCCTACGGCGCGCAGATTCCTTACTTTGATCCGGGCAGCGGCGCCTTTTTCGGCAATTTCGAGATAAACGCCGAATCCGACACCGACACCTACGCGGCCTTCGGACAAGCCGTCATCCCCTTTGCCGAACGCTTCGAGCTGACTCTGGGCGGACGCTGGCAGCGCA
>JAUMXF010000004.1:0-13815 GCA_030529235.1 Pseudomonadota bacterium | reverse complement strand
TACGATGACGCCCGCAAGGATTTCGCGAAGGAAGACATGTACACCGTGGTGGACGCCAGGGCCGGATACCGGTTCCAGGACTGGGACTTCTACGCCTACGTCAGAAATCTCACCGACGAGGAGTATGTCACCAGTTTCATCGCCAACAATGTGCTGAGCCTCACCAATTTCGGTGAACCGCGCACCTTCGGCGTGGGCGTGATCTATCACTTCTGATGCTGAACCCGCCGGAAAGCGTCAATCTTCCAACAGATTCCCGAACCGGATAATTTTTCCCGATTCGGGTGGACAGGGGTCTGGAAAATCGGTTTCGAATTCTCCAGACCCTATTCACACATAATAAGGAAGACAGCCATGAAAAAAACCCTGCTCGCTCTGGCCCTGACGCTTTTCACGGCCCCCTCGGCCCAGGCCCATTCACTGTGGATCAACGCTTTCGAATCCCATGCCCACACGCCGCCCCATGTCATGGTTTCTCTGGGCTGGGGGCATGCGCTGCCCATGGACGACATTCTGAATTCTCCCAACGGACGCGTGGAGCTGGACCGCTTTGAGCTCATCGATCCGGCGCAGGGCAAGACCGCCCTGCTTCTGCCCGCAGCCCAGGAAGCCAAACCAGCCGGCACGGCCAGGGACTTCGACGTGTTCCCCGGCGATCTGGCCGCGCAGAAAGTCGCCTTCAAGGCGGACAGCGCGCCCGGCGTGTATCAGTTCAGCGCCACGACCAAACCCACCTTCTACACCCAGTATGTGGACACCAAGGGCAAGGAGCGCATGCAGCTCAAGCCCCGCGATGAGATCAAGGATCTGGACAAGACGCTCATGTCCGTCAAATTCCAGGCCTTCGCCAAATCCTACGCCACCGTGGGCAAATGGACCCGGCCCAAACCGCTGGGACACGGGCTGGAAATCATTCCGCGCACGGATCTGAGTGACCTGCATGCGGGCGATCTGGTGGAGGTGGACGTGCTCTTCTACGGCAAGCCCCTGACGGCCACGGCCAAGAGCATCGAATATATCACCGCTCACAGCGCCGGGTTCGGCCAGAGCGACGGCTTCGCCCTCTTTTCCTACATCATGGACGGCAGGGCTCAGTTCAGGGTGCAGAACGCCGGCCAGTGGATGATCAGCGTCAATCACAAGGACGACGTCACCCCCGACGGCCAGCTGAAAGATCTGATGGGCAAGGCCGATCAGGTTTACCACGCGGCCAGCCTGACCTTCACCGTAAAGTGATCTTCCGGCCCGGAAGACGGACGCGTTCCCAAAGGTGCGTCCGTTTTCCCGCTGCGGGCATATTTTTTCCCGCTGCGGGCAGACAGCAGGTCCGAATTTCCTGAAGTATCCGCTCTGCGGCGCCAGAAACATCTCTTTCACAGTGAGGCCACAATGAGCACATCACACACTGTTTCCGGCCGGGATTACGGCCGTCTCTTCGACATGATCTCCGCGCCCATCAAGACCCGGCTGCTCCAGAGCGGCCTGGAGCTGGGCGTTTTCGATCATCTGAAAGCCTGGGTCACGGCTTCGGAAGCGGCAGAAAGCATCGGCATCCATCCGAAAAACGCGGGCCCGTATCTGGACGCCCTGACCTGCATCGGCCTGCTGGAGAAGCAGGACGGCCGCTACCGCAATGCGCCCGAAGCAGGGTACTTCCTGTGCTCGGACAGCCCGGCCTTTCTGGGGCCGCTGCTGGCCCAGGTTTCCGCCATGTGCGTGGATCCGCTGGACGACCTGACCGGCCTGCTGCGAAACGACCCGCAGGAGGAACCCCAGGCCTTTGGCGACGAAAACATGTGGGCCGCATTCACGCGCGACGGTGCGGCCTGGGTCAGGGCGGGCGTGGGCGAACAGATGGCCGCCGTGCTGGCCGCTCTGCCCGAGTTTCCGGCCATGCGGAAAATGCTCGATCTGGGCGGCGGGCACGGGCTCTTCGCCCAGGCTTTCGTAAGCGCGCACCCGTCCATGACCGCCGTCATCTTCGACCGCGCGCCGGTGCTGGCCGTGGCCGAAGAGTTCATCCGCGAAAACGGCATGCAGGACAGGGTTTCCGTGCTGGCCGGAGATTATCTGACCGACGGCGTCGGCTCCGGCTACGATCTGGTCTGGGCCTGCTCCACCCTCAACTTCGCCCGTCACGATCTGGACGCGCTGAGCGCCAAAATCCACGCCGCCCTGAATCCCGGCGGCCTGTTCGTGAGTTTTCAGGACGGCCTGACCCATGAACGCACGCGGCCGGAAATGCTGCTGACCAGACTGGGTGCCGCGTTCACCACAGGGCAGGACATGTATTTCGATCAGGGAGAAATCGCCCGGAGCATGCTCGGTGCGGGCTTTATATCCGTGCATTCGCGGACCATCGCGACGCCCATGGGCGAGCTGGATCTGGATATCGCCCGCAACGGCGGGGAGGTACGAAAATGAAAACCGCTCTCGGGATGCTGGGGCTTGGACTCTTGATGCTGTTCCGCCCCACGGCCCTTCCGGCCCAGGAGTTCTCGGGCCGGGAGATCATGACTCTGGTGTACGACCGCGCCGATGGCGAGGACCGCACCGCCACCATCACCATGACCCTCGTCAACAGACGCGGCAGCCAGCGCGTACGCACGGTGCAGAGCTTTTCCAAGGACTACGGGCCGGACAGGAAATCGGTCATGGTCTTTCAGGAGCCCGCCGACGTGCGCGGTACGGCCTATCTGGCCTGGGACTACGAGGACGCCGGCCGCGAGGACGACAAGTGGCTGTACATACCAAGCATCCGCAAGGCGCGGCGCATCAGCGGAGCCTCGCGCAACGAGTATTTCATGGGTACGGACTTCACCTACGACGACATGGGCCACCGCGCCGTGGACGAGGACACGCACACCATCCTCGGCGAGGAGACCGTGCTGGAGCACCCGTGCTGGAAGATCGAGTCCATACCCGTGGACAAGGACGACCTGTACACGCGCAAGGTGTTCTGGGTCAGCCAGCGGGCGCATCTGGTCATGCAGGGCGAATACTATGACAGGGACGGCCTGATCAAAACGTACAAGGCCCTCGACGTGCGCGAACAGGACGGCTTCTGGACGCTCATGCGCTCGGAAATGGACAACGTGTCCCGTGAGCACAAAACCGTCATGGAGTCGGCCGAAGTGCGCTACGACTCCGGCCTGGAGGACAGCCTGTTCCAGGTTTCCACCATCGAACGGGGACGCGTCCGGTAGCCGCCATGCGCGTGTTCATTCTGTCCGCGCTTCTTCCGTTCGTTCTGGCCGCGCTCCCGGCCGGAGCGGAGGATCGCCCCTGGACGGACCGCCTGCGGTTATCCGGACTGGTCGAGACCATCCAGTCTTTCCGCCTGAACGACACCTCCGACCAGGTCACGTCCCGGCTGCACTCCCGCCTGGAACTGGGCGCGGATCTGGATCTCGCCTACGTCTTCGTATCCGCCGACGCGGAGAAGAACTGGAAGATTCCCTCGGAGACCAAAACCGCGATCCACGAGGCCTGGATCGAGCATATACACGACGGCTGGGACGTGCGGGCCGGACGGCAGATCATCATCTGGGGCAAGGCCGACGGCGTGCAGATCACGGACATCATCTGTCCGCCCGACAACACCGAGGCCCTGATCCGCGATCTGGACGAAATCCGCCGCCCCGTGGACGCCCTCAGATTCCGGCTGCTCCGGGGCGCGGTCGATGCGGAAGCCATCTGGATTCCGGTCTTCCGTCCAGCGAAACTGCCCGGGAGCGGCACCCCGTGGGCCGTGGAGCGCGCGCCCGGGCCGGTCCGGGTGGATATGGCCGATACGGACGAACCCGGCTCCGGCCTCGAAAACAGCGAAATCGCCCTCAAGATTTCAGCCTACCTGCCCGGCATGGACGTGGCGGCATCGGTTTTCCACACCTGGGACGACTTCCCGGCCATGCACCGCGATCTGGTCCGGGACGGGGGAGAGACAAGACTTCGCGTGCGGCCCAGACACCACCGCCTGACCGTGTACGGTCTGGAATTTTCCCGGCCGTGGTCGGATTTCGTGTTTCGCGGCGAGGCGGCCTGGTATGCAGGACGCTATTTCGAACATGGCCGCCCGGAACAGGGGCCGCGTCCCAAGGACGCCCTGAAATGGCTCGGCGGTCTGGACTGGACGCCCGGAGACGACTGGACGGTCATCGCCCAGATATTCGGACAGAGCATCGCCGGACACGGAGGGGAACTGGCCGCGCCGGAACACGATGTCAGCGCCAGCCTGAACATCTCCAAAGGCATGCTGCGCCAGACCCTGACCCTGTCCAACATGCTCTACTTCCATTTCAACGAGGGCGATTTCCTGAACCGCGTGAAGGCCGACTACGAACTGCGCGACGGCCTGCATCTGCTGGCCGGGCTGGATTTCTTCGGCGGCGGGGACACGGGTTTCGGCGTCTATGAAGACAACTCGCAGGTGTGGATCAAGCTCAAGTACAATTTCTAGAAGCCATCCGGCCCCCTCGCCGGTTCAAGGAGAAACCCATGCTGCCACTCGCCCGGATCAACATATTTTTCCGGCATCTCGGACAGGCGGCGGTCCGCCTGCGCTGGCCGGTTATCATTCTGTTCGCCCTGGTGGCCGGAGTCTGCGCCGGCGGACTGCGGCTGGTGGAGGCGGAAACGGATCAGGACAGCTGGTTCATGGAGGACGACGAACTGCTGGCCGCCAAAAAACGCATGGAGAACATCTTCGGCAACGAGGATTTCTGCGCGGCCCTGCTCACGGCCGAAGACATGTTCCGGCCGGAAATCCTGCGCGCCATCCGCAAGCTGGGGCGGGAACTGAAAGAGGGCGTTCCCTACGCCGAGGATGTGCTCTCCCTGACCGATCTCGAATTCACTCAGGGAGTGGAAGGCGGCATCGAAATCACCCAGCTCGTTCCGGAAAACATCCCCGAGGACCGGGCCGCCCTGGAAGCCCTGCGGGCCAGGGCCATGTCCAGGGTTTCGCTGAAGAACCGCATGGTTTCCGAGGACAGCACCCAGGCCTGGCTCATCCTGCGCCTCAAGCGCCTGCCCAAGGCCGAACCCAACAAGGAGGCCCCGGTCATGATCGCCGGGCGGGCCTTCAACCGCATCATCCACCAGCCCGAGTACGCGCTGCTCAACCCCAGGGGCGCGGGACTGCCCGTGGTCTTCGTGGACAAGCTCGATTTCTTCAATCAGGAGACGCCGCGCCTGTTCAGTTTCTCCCTGATCGTGACCGCCCTCATCCTGGGCGTTTTCCTGCGCAGCCTGCGCGGCGTGCTCTTTCCGATCCTGTCCGCCGGGGGCGTGCTGGTCGCGGTCTTCGGCATGCAGGGCTTTCTGGGCATCCGCACGGACCCGAGCGCCATCTTCATGCCCGTTTTTCTGACTCTGGCCGTGTCCGTGGGCTATTCCATCCACATGTTCAATCACTTCGCTCTGGCCTTCGCCCAGACCGGACGCCGCGTGCAGGCCGTGGTCATGGCTCTGGAGGAAACGGGCTGGCCCCTGCTGTTCAGCGCCCTGACCACGGTGGCGGCCCTTCTGTCCTTCGCCTTCATTCCCTTAAGACCCATCCGCTGGGTGGGACTTACCTCAGCGGCCCTGGTCGGCCTGGCCTGCCTGGCGGCGCTCATCCTGCTGCCGGCCCTGCTCAGTTTCGGACGGGACAGGGCCGTTTCCGGCGGCGGCGCGGGCAAACTCCTCCCGCGCACAGGCAGGCTGACCCAGCGGCTGATGGGCAGGACCGCCCGAGCCTCTCTGGCCATGTCGCGCGCGTCGCTCTATCTGCTGCCCGCCATCGTCCTTGTCTGCGCCTGGGGGCTCACGCGGGTCGAAGTGTCTTTCGACGTCCTCAAGAGCTTTGGCCGCAGGGTTCCTTATGTGAACCGCATCTACGAGGTCGGCCAGTCCAAGGTGGGCTCCATCTATTCCTACAGTCTGGCACTGGAATTCGACCAGCCGGGAGCAGCCAAGGAGCCGGAAAATCTGAAAAAGTTTGAGGAGCTGATCGCAGGTATCGACGAGCTCAGGCTGACCAAGAAGACGACCTCCATCCTCCAGATACTGAAAGATCTGAATCAGGTCCTGCACGAAGGCGATCCGGCCTGGTATGTCCTGCCCGAGTCCAGAGAGATGGCGGCGCAGTTGCTGCTCCTGTATGAAAATGCCGGCGGACTGGAAACCGAGAAATGGATCGACTACGATTACCAGCGCCTGAAAGTCATGGTGGAAATGGGAGACTACAATTCGGGCGAGGCCGCGCGGGAACTGCGCTGGATCGAAGACCGCGCGCGGGAGCTTTTCCCCCGGGCCCATGTGGCCCTGACGGGAGCCATCTCGCAGTATACCGTGGCCCAGGATTACGTGTCCTACGGACAGATCAAGTCTCTGGGGGCGGCCTTCGCCGTGGTCACCTTCCTCATGATGCTCGTCTTCGGCAGCCTGCGCCTGGGACTCATCTCCATGATCCCCAACATCGCCCCAGCCCTCGCCGTCGGAGGCATCATGGGCTTCGCCGACATCCCCCTGGACATCATTTCCGTGACCATCATGCCCATGCTGCTTGGTCTGGCCGTGGACGACACCATCCATTTCATCAACCATTGCCAGCTGGAATTCGAGCGATGCGGCAACTACGCCGAAAGCTGCCGGCGGACCTTTCTGGCCGTGGGCGGGGCGCTCTTCATGACCACCGTGATTCTGACCCTGAATTTTTCCGTATACATGGTTTCAGTGGTCAAATTCTTCTTCCACATGGGCATTCTGGTGGGCGCGGGTCTTCTGGCGGCCTTGCTGGCCGACTACTTCGTGACTCCGGCCCTCATCATCCGAACCAAAGCCTTCGGGCCGGAACAATCCGGCCCGGCACCGCAGGGATAATCCGGGCCCAGATAGTTTTATCCACCTAAAATTCTGTCGGCGGCATTCCACGAACAGCGTTCCAGGCTCATGCGCGGGCCGGCCTGCTTTCTTCGATAAAACCGGCATCTGGAAACACCTTAAGAAGTTTTCTCCGATCGCGCCCCCGATTTTCCCGGCGAGAAAAGCGTTGCAAATTGCCCATTCATAAATTAGCCGTCTTGAAAAAAAGGGACGGTGCCAATACCTCCGTCGACAGATTCAACCCGGGACCTGATTCCCATAGCATCCGACACGCCGCAGCCATGTACACACCCGATCCCCGATCCAGAATGATATCCGACAAAACTCCGTTTATCCAGACCTTCAGGGATTACTACCGCACTCATGGCTGCTTTGTGGAAGTTGCCTCCCAGACCTATCCGGAGCCGGACCAGCTGCGCATGGAGCTGAAATACCCGGCGGGCAGGGGATGGATGGAGTTCATCCAGATGAGTCAGGGACTGGGCGTGGGCATGTGCGAGTACGAACTGTCCCGCCCTTTGGGCGGCGGTTATCCCGAAGAGATGCGGCCATCTTTTCGCATCAATCTGATGCTTTCCGGCGAATTCGAACTTTTCGTCCCCGCCGCCAATCGAAATCAGGTCATACGCGGCGGGGAAATATGGGCATGCCGGAATTTAAGTGAGCATCTGCACTTCAAACAGCCTCCGGGAAAACCCATTCGTGGAATCTCCATCGACCTGCCGAAATCCATGATCGAATCTTGGCTCAGTGCCCCGCAATGCGAAACGAACAGATGCCTCAGGATGCTGCTCGGCGAGGAGTCTTTGCCCCGCGGCACGTTTCCTCCGGGGATGTTCCCTCTGTCCCGCTCCCCACAGCGGACCGCGGCCCTGACGGAGCTGGCCTCACAGATTCTGGATGTCCGGCGGGACACCGTCTGCGGACGCCTGCATTTCGAAGCCCTGACTCTGGAGCTCCTGGCCCGGATACTGGACTTTGAGCTTCCGGACAGCGCCCGCTCTCCCCGCGTGCCCATTGACGAGACCATCGACATCCTGCGCACGGAATGGGCCAATCCGCCGACCATCTCGGCTCTGTCCCGCCGCGTCGGTCTGAACGAATGCTATCTCAAGGCCGGTTTCCGGCAGCGCACCGGCCGGTCCATCGGCGAATATGTACGCCAGCTGCGCATGGAACACGCTCTGGAGCTTCTGGAGTCCGGCCGGTCGGTTCTTCAGACGGCCACGGCGGTGGGCTACTCCAACCCCAGCCATTTCAGCGCGGCCTTCAAAAAACAGTACGGCCGTCTGCCATCGTCCTGCCTCGCCAGATAAGAACAGGGTCGCGCACGAAACTCACACACCATGCTTCGCGGCCTTTGCCGCGGCAGTCCCGCCGGGGAATCGCCCCTTCCGTCCGCAACCAGCCCACGCCATTTCCAACGGGGAGCTTGCAGAAGACCGAGCCGCCTGCCGCTTCAGCTCAAAACCCGCAGGGGTCCCGGATTCAGGGACCGCCCCTGTGCGCCCCCGCCAAAAAAGAAGCGCCCGAAGGCGCTTCCATAAAACATCAGCAAAGACAGGCTCTATAACGCGGCCACGGCCCGCAAAAGCTGTTCGGCCTGGGCGCGGACCGAGGAATACTTTCTGGCCTTTTCCAATGCGGCCGAAGCCAGACTCTTGTTGCGCAGCTGCAAGGCGCAATAGCCCTGCATGAGCTGGCTCCGCCCGTCGGAGGCATCCAGGCGCAGGCTTTCGGTATAGGCGTCGTAGGCTTTTCTGTACTCGCCAAGTTCAAAATAGGCTTGCCCCGCTATGCGCCACATTTCCGCGCCGGGACGTTCACTCGCGGCTCTGGATGCAAAGGATGCGGCCTGCGCCGGCTGGTGCGCGGCCAGGTAGGAGCGGGCCAGTTTCTCCCGCAGGCTGCCGCTCCCGGTTCTGGGCAGGGCCCGCGCGTACCACTGTGCCGCCCGAAGGGGTACCCCGGCGGCGGAATAGATATCTCCGATCAGAATTTCTTCCTCCACGGGGATGGTTCCGGTCAGGGTCGCGTAAACCTCCCAGGCGCTCAGGGCTTCCTTGTAGTTGTGCTGCCGGGTCTGCATCTGGGCCAGCAATTTCCACCATCCGGGGTTTTCCTGGTCCCGGGCCAGCAGCCCTTTCACGGTCTGGGCCGCCTTGGCCCCTTTTCCGAGCTCCATGTACGTCTTGAGCAGGGCCTCCAGCCATTCCTGCCTGGGAGCGCCCAGAGCACCGGAAGCCAGCCGCTCCAGAGCGGGCAGGGCTTCGGCGTTCCTCTTTCCCATGAGATAGGCGGCGGCCGACTGGTACAGCAGAGCGCCATCCTTTTTCCCGTCCAGTTCGTAGGCTTTGCCCAGAGCCCGGCCGGCAACGGCATACTGTCCCAGATCATAGGCCGCCTTGCCCTGATTGGCCCAGGCCGGAGCGAAATCCGGCCGCAGGGCCGTGGCCGACGTGTAATGCTCCAGAGCGCGGGCGTTCTTGCCCTGCATGATCAGGGCGTTTCCCAGCAGAAACTCCACGAAATGATGCTTCGGTGCGGGATGTTTCGCCATGTAGTCGCCAAGGATCTTCTCGGCCTGGGCGTACTGCTTTTTGTTCATGGCCTGATCGGCGTTGTAGAGAGCTTCCTGCATGGGCCGGGACAGTTCTTCCCTGCCCTGCTCCGCCAGTGCGGAAACGGGCGCCGACGCACAGCACGCGCAAAAGATGCAGACCGCCATCCGGAGAAGCGGCCCGGAAACGCGCGCAAAGTGGAACATACGCATATGCACCTCCGGTTCGGGGATGAATACGGATGCGCCGCCCGGACTCACCGGGTCAGCTCGAATTTGATGGAAGTGACCACTCTGGTGCGGACCAGCTGGCCGTCTTTTTTGCCCGGTGAAAATCTCCAGCGCGGCAGCGTCTTCAGGACGCTGTCCTCGAACATGCCCGCGGGCGTGGCCGAAACGATCTCCACATCGCTGACGGAACCATCCTGATTGACCAGAAAGCGCACCTCCACCACTCCCTCCACGTTCAGCCGCTTGGCCCGCTGGGGATAGGGCGGCTTGACCTGCTTCTGGACAGAGGGGACCTGATCCACCTCTTCCAGAGAAAACAGATCGCTGGACAGAGTGGCCGGAGCGGGAGCCGCCTCGGTCGGAGGAGCGGCCACGGCCATCCCCGTCGCCAGCTGCGGATTGATCTCGAAGTTCAGGTCCGGCAGCTGCAGATCCATCCTGGGCACATCCACCGGTTTCCGGGGCATGGTCATGGCCGGCATGATCTTGGGCGGCTCCGGCGGCTTGGGCGTCTCCTCCTTTTCCGGCGGCGGCGCGGGTGGCGTCACATCCACCAGCTGCACCGCCGTGATGTCCTCCAGGTCGATCTTCGACGACTGCGTGCCCACCAGAACGGGCAACAGACCGAACAGCAGCAGATTGACCACCAGGGCTCCGGCCAGGCCCGCCAGCAGGCGTTTCCGGCGCGGTTTCACCCCTACCCCTCGGCCGCGCTCTTGGACGCGGCAATGCTCACGCTCTTGGCTCCGGCCAGACGGCACTGATCCATGACCTGAATGACCACGCCCGTGCTGCTGGCCTTGTCCGCCACGATGACCACCGCCCCCTCGGGATTCTCGGCCATGCTGCGTTCCACATGGGCGCGCACGCTGCGGATGTCGATCTCCTTGGATTCCAGAAACACCTTTCCGGCGGCGGAAACGCCGATCAGGATATTGCCCGCTTCCTTGAGGGTGGCCGTGGATGCCTGCGGGCGCTCCACATCAACGCCCGATTCCTTCACGAAGCTCGTGGTCACCAGAAAGAAAATGAGCAGCAGAAAAACGAGATCGATGAGCGGAGCCATGTTGACCTCGGCGGTTCTTCCGCTGCGCAGGGTCCGGCGGATACTGATCACAGGCGCCTCTTCAGGATGGAAATGGTTTCTTGCATCAGATCCTCCAGCTTGGCGGCCCGGCGGGACAGGAAAACGCTCATGAAAAGCCCCGGCGTGGCGGCCAGAAGCCCGCTCTGGGTGGTGATGAGGGCTTCGGAAATGCCTCCGGCCATGGCCTTGGCGTTACCCGTGCCGAACAGGGAGATGACGTCGAAGGTGGTGATCATGCCCGTCACCGTGCCCAGAAGGCCGAACAGCGGAGCCACTGCGGCCAGAATGGCGATGGTGGACAGCGACCGGCGGATGTACGGGCGCACATGCAGGGCCAGACGGTCCAGCAGAAGAATGTCCACGTCCCGGCGGCCGGTGCGCTCGTTCAGGAAAAACCGGACCACGTCCGTGCGCAGCCCGGAAGCGCCCTGCGGCAGCCTGCCGCTGTGCGCCGACTGCAGGGCCTGCCCGAGGGAAATATCCAGCTTGGACAGGCGGGCGAACCAGATCAGGCGTTCGATGATCAGCGTCCACATCCAGACCGAAGTCAGGATGAGCGGAATCATGACCACTCCGCCCGGCTTCAGATATGTATAGGCCTGAAGAAAAAAATCACTCCACATGAGCTCCCCCGCAGGTGGACTCCCGGTAGAGGATATTGGTCAGGGCCACGGCCTGCTCCTCCATGTCGCCCACGATATGATCCACCCGGCGGGACAGAAACGTGTGCACCAGCATGATGGGAATGGCCACGGCCAGGCCGAGCATGGTCGTGACCAGAGCCTCGGAGATGCCCCCGGACATCATGCGCGGATCGCCTGTGCCGTACAGGGTGATGACATGAAAAGTGCTGATCATGCCCGTCACCGTGCCCAGAAGGCCCAGAAGCGGAGCCACGGACCCCAGCATGTTCAGCATGGGCAGAAAACGGTCCAGACGCGGCAGCTCCCGCAGAATGGCCTCCTGCAGCACGCTCTCCAGAGTCTCCCGGGTCTCTCCCCGGGCCTCCAGTCCGGCCCGGAGCACGTTGCATACGGGGCGGCCGCTGCCCCTGCTGCACAGGGTCTGTTCGCAGTCCTCCCAGCGGCCCTGGCGGGCCAGGGTGTTGACCTTGTCCATGAGCCGGTCCGCGTTGTCGTGGACCCGCTTCAGGAATATGGTGCGCTCCAAAGCCATGACCAGCGCGAAAAAGGCGATGGCCAGAATGGGCCAGACCAGCAGCCCGCCGCTTTTGATCTGGTCCAGCAGGCTGTTGGTGTGCATGACCTGGCGCAGGGCCGCTCCGCCGGAAATATCCAGTTCAACGCTGTCGGACGCGCCGTCGAAGTATTTGTCCAGATTGCGGCGGATCAGCCAGTCCGGCAGGGCCGACAAGGCGAAAAGCTGCCCCGTATCCTCGGAAAAGCGCAGGAATCCCGTTTCCGCGGAGGTGCGGTACGCCCCCAGAAAAGGACCCACCAGCAGCACCTCGCCGCTCTCCTCCCGGCCGTCCCGGCCGACAAAGGAGCGGGTCTGAAGCGTCACCGCGCCGGACTCGTCCATGGCCTGAAAAAACAGGTCCGCCAGAGCGCCGGCGTCCTTGAGGTCGGGGCTGCGGTCCTTTTCCAGAACCGGTTCGAGGATTTTTCTGTACTCGGGATGGGCGGCCGTCAGCAGGGACTGGGACAGCTGTGTTTCGAGATCCCGCGCGGCCACACGCACGGACCCGCTGATTTCGCGCAGGCCGGTGTTGGCCTCGGCCTGTTCCTCGTTCAGGGCGCGGGTGCTGTTGTCCAGTTCCTGAATTTCCGCATTGAGGGCCTGAATTTCGAGCTCGAACTTCCGGGACCGCTGCTCCAGCGCGGCCACCTCGCGCTCCAGCGCGCCACGGTCCTTCTGGATGCGCTCCCGGCTCTCCCGCTCCCGTGCCTGCGCGGCCTCATACTGGGCGCGGGCCTTGCGTGACGCGGCGCGCATATCCTCGGCCAGGGCCGCGGAACTCAGGCACAGACAGAAGGCGAGAAGGCCCAGAAAAACGGCCGGCCGGAGGAGGCAGGATATTTTCATGTGTACATCCTTGACATGTTTTGTTTCCGCCGCCCTCTTGCCGCGAACGGACGGCGCGGACAGATCAAAAGCTTTCCCGCTCATTTCTCGATCCGTCCGATGGGCAGATCCACCAGGTCCGCGGTGCGTTCACGCCGGGCAATCTCCAGCGCCTTGCCCACTTCTCGGGCGGCTTCCTTGGGGAGCGGCACGAACTTTCCGGAAACTCGGTCGTACTGTCCCACCACGCTGCCGTCCGGCGAGCAGCAGAACAGGCTGACCCGGCCTACACGCAGCATGTCCATGAGCAGCGGCGTACCTTCCAGGTCGATGGTGTCCTGATACGCTTCGACCGTATGGCCGTAAGTGAGTTCCACCTGCAGGGCCTCCATGACCCGCCGCAGTTTTTCCGCGCTGCTCGCATCGACACGGACCAGGGTTTCGCGCAGGTTCCTCAGCCGCTCCCGGCGCTCATCGGGCAGGAAAGGCAGGTCCCGCTCCACGAAGTTCTCCAGATCCTGTTCAAAAGCCCTGGCGCTTTCCACACCGCGCCGGGCCTCTGCCAGAAGCTTTTGCGCCACTTCCCGGCGCTGGATCAGGATGTCCCGCTCCCGCTGCAGGTTGTCCACGGCATAGGTCAGGGTCTGCTGCCGGGCGATGAGCTCGCTTTTCCTGTCCGCCCACTGGTCCTCGTTTTTCTGGGTCCGCTGATCCATCTCGATGGCCTGCTCCAGCGTCCGGGAAACCTGCGCGGGATTTTCGGCCAGAGCCGAAGGCGGTCCTGAAAAAAACAGACCGCCCAGAATCAGGGCGATTCCCGCCGCGCGACGGTGGAAATCTCTCCCGGAAGAAAATCTTTTTCTCATGTGTGCATCCTTAAAAAACATCGAGACAGCCCAAAACCTCACACGCCTCAAACCCCGCACTCCGCAAAACGGCCCGGACAGAACGGGCCTCTTTATGACGCTTAAACCGGCCGTGGCGGAACATCATCAAAAAGCACATCGACAATATATTGAACTTATTGAAAAAGATGAAAAAGCAA
>JAUMXF010000101.1 GCA_030529235.1 Pseudomonadota bacterium | reverse complement strand
AGAAACCAATCTTGCGGTATTTGCCCGGCACGTTATTGTTCACTGCCGCACAGGCAGCTCAGAAAGCCTCGGAAACGCATTACGCGGTCCTGCAGGAGTTCACTGCCGCACAGGCAGCTCAGAAATCGATGCGGTCGATGTGCAGCCGGTCGGCCTCGTTCACTGCCGCACAGGCAGCTTAGATATAAAGATTGGCCCCACCGTCACCTCTTTCTCCTTTTGAAAGGAGTTGAGCTATTCATCCGCTCCGACTTTCTTGATCATCCGCCAAGGGGCACGTAAGAGGCCGGGATCGCGCTATGCGGAATTCTTTCCACAATACGCCAACCCCTTGAGAGGCATCCATGCGATATGCTCTTTTTCTGCTCACTCTGTTTCTGGCTGCGCCCGTCTGGGCCGCGCCCTGGCTGGCCCTCAAGCCCGTCGTGCTTTCAGCGTCCGGCTCGCCCGCGACCATCAGCGTAGACAAGAAAACCGGCCCGGTATCCGCTCTGCGGCTGAAGATTGACGGAGCGACCGTGCATCTGGACTCTCTGGCCCTGATCCCCATAAAGGGCGATCCCATTCCCCTGCATGTACCCCAGATTCTGAAAACGGGCGAATCCTCCGGACTGATCCGCATTCCCGGTACGGCCGTGCCCACCGCTAAACTGCGTCTCGGCTACCGCGTTTCCGGCGGGAAAAAAGCCATCCTCTCCGTGCGCCTCAAGACTGCGGGAGCCCCCCAAAACGGTACCATCACGTATCCACAGTCCGGTGAACCCGAACTCATACGGCCCATACTACCCGTCGAACAGTAACCTGCCGGCCGGGCCGGGGGGTGCCTGCCCAGGCTTCTCTCCAGACCGGCCGGAACCGCGCCCTCCGGCCGCAAAATTCCATGCAGTCCACTTTTCCACTGGTTTTTCTGGGTCTGGACGGCTTGCCGTGGTCTCTGGCCCGTGAGCTGTCCGCTCAGGGGCTGCTCCCCAACCTGGCCCGGGTCATGGACACAAGCGGCCCCATCCGGGCCGAGTTGCCGGAGCTCTCCCCGGTCAACTGGACCTCCCTTTTCACCGCCTCTCCGCCGGGCGTCCACGGTGTGTACGGGTTCACCCGCATGGACCCGCAGACCTACCGGCTGTCCTTCACTGATTTCACCCATGTGCACGGGCCGACCATCTTCGAGGTTCTGGGCCAGGCCGGATTCTTCTCCAAGGCGGTAAACATGCCGCTCCTGGCCCCGGTGCGGCCCTGCCGCGCCATGCTGGTGGCCGGTTTTCCCGCTGGCGGACTTGAGGGGAGCACACATCCGCCCGTGCTGGGCGGCATACTCGAAGACCTCGGCTACCGCGTGGATGCCGACACCGTACGCGGAGCCACAGACCCGGCCTTTCTGCTGGACGAGCTGCACCGCACTTTGCGCGGCCGGAAAAAAGCTCTGAACCTGCTTTGGCCGGACATGTCCTGGGACCTGTTCATGCTGGTTCTGACCGAAACCGACCGGCTGGGGCATTTTCTTTTTCCGGCCCTCAGGGAGGAGCACCATCCCTGGCGCGGCCCGTGTCTGGAATTCATGGCCGCCTGGGACGAGGTCATCGGAGCCGTGCTCGACCGTTACCACGATCTGTCCGGCCCCAAACGGCTGATCATGATGGCCGATCACGGCTTTACCACTCTGGATCAGGAGGTGGACCTGAACGCCTGGCTCGCCCGCGCGGGACTGCTGTACACATCCAGGCCGCCCGAAAACGAATGGGACGCAGACTGCATGGACGCCCGGACCAGGGCTTTCGCCCTTGACCCCGGCCGCATCTACCTGCACACCAGAGACCGCTTCGCCAGAGGCCGGATGTCCCCCGACGACGCCCGGCGTCTGGCCGCCGAACTGGAAACGGCCCTGAGAACGCTCACCGTGGACGGCCGCCGGGTCATCCGGGAAATCCACCACGGCCGGGAACTCTATGTGGGTCCCCAGGCGCATCTGGCCCCGGACCTGGTTCTCGTGCCGGAGCCCGGTTTCGATCTGAAGGGAAAATTCGGCAGAACCGCCGTGAGCGGCCATTTCGGCCGTCAGGGCATGCATACGGCCCATGACGTGTTCCATTTCGACAGCGCCGGAGCCCCGGCCCGCACGCCTACGGATGTAGGCCGCCACATTCTCGAACATTTCGGGCTGCCAAGGCAGGCCGTACCCCTGTAAAACCGCTCATGCTCGACTACCAGAACGATCTCAATCCGGCCCAGTACGAGGCCGTATCCACCCTGGACGGCCCGGTGCTGGTCATCGCCGGAGCCGGATCGGGCAAGACCCGGACTATCGTCTACCGTCTGGCCCACCTGGTGGAACGAGGCGTTTCACCCGCAGAAATTCTCCTCCTGACCTTCACCCGCAAGGCTTCGGCCGAAATGCTGCATCGCGCCGGGGCCCTTCTCGGCCACCAGAATCTGGGCGCGGTACGCGGAGGCACCTTCCACGGCTTCGCCTTTTCCCTGCTCAAGCAGTACGCAGGACTGCTCGGATTCGAGCGAGGCGTGTCCATCATGGACAGAAGCGACGCCGAGGACATGCTGGGCGAGGCCAGGGACCGGCTGCGCATCGGGCGCGGAGACCGCAAGTTCCCCAAACGCGGGACCATCCTCTCCCTCATCAGCAAAAGCCGGAACAAGGAGCTGCCGCTGGAGCAGATTCTCCGGCGCGAGGCGTACCATCTGGGCGCCTACGCCGGGGACATGGCCCGATTGGACGAGGAGTATACCCGCATGAAGCGGGAATGCGGCCTGCTCGACTACGACGATCTTCTGTTCATGCTGGAGCGACTGCTGACGGATTTTCCGCATGTGCGGCAGGCCGTGACATCGTCCATCTCACACATCATGGTGGACGAATATCAGGACACCAATCTGGTCCAGGCCCGGCTGGCGGGCCTGCTGGCTCCGCCGGATCAGGACCGTCCCAACATTCTGGCCGTGGGCGACGACGCCCAGTCCATCTACGCCTTCCGGGGAGCCGATGTCCGCAACATCCTGAATTTCCCGAATCTCTTTCCGGAAACCCGGATCATCAAGCTGGAACAGAACTATCGCTCCACCCAGCCCATTCTGGAGCTGACCAACGCCATTCTGGGCGGCTTCCGGGACAAATTCGGCAAAAAACTTTTCTCCGACCGTCAGGATTCCCGCCTGCCCGAATACATCCAGCCCTTTTCCGACCGCAGCCAGGCCAGACTGGTCACGGCCAAAATCGCAGAACTCAGCCGGGAATACCCCCTGGACCAGATCGCGGTTCTGTTCCGGGCCGGTTACCAGTCCTACCATGTGGAAGTGGAGCTGAACAAAATCGGTCTGCCTTTTCGCAAATACGGCGGCATCAAGTTCTCCGAGGCCGCGCACATAAAGGACGTGCTGGCCTGCCTGCGCCTGTCCCTGAACGCCGCCGACCTGCCCGCCTGGCAGCGCATGCTCGGCAACATTCCGGGCATCGGCCCCAAAAGCGCCCAGAAAATCCACCATGCGGTCATGGTCAACGACCAGAATTTCCTGCGCGCCCAATGCTCCAAAAAGCCCGCCCTGACGGAACTTCTGGGCGTGCTGGACACCCTGCGCGCCCAGGTCATGAAACCGGCCACGGCCATTGGCTTCATTCTGGATTACTACACGCCGGTCCTGCGGGAGAAATTTCCCGACGACTATCCGCGCCGGGAAGCGGGACTTGAAGAGCTGGCCCAGATCGCCCTGGGCTACGAGGACACGGCCTCCTTTCTGGGCGACCTGAGTCTGGACAGTCCCGACGCCGAAGAAGCGCGCGGTCCGGCGGTCACGCTGTCCACGGTGCATTCGGCCAAGGGGCTGGAATGGGAGGCCGTGCTGGTCATCGATCTGGTGGAGGACCGTTTCCCGTCCCGCCACGCTCTGGGCGACAGCGAAGCCTTCGAGGAGGAACGGCGGCTTCTGTACGTGGCCTGCACCAGGGCTCGCGCGCACCTGAGCCTGTTTTCGCCGGAAACCCTGTACAGCCGGGAGGCGTCCACCTCCATGCCCGCACGGCCCAGCTCCTTTCTGCAGGACATCCCGCCGCACCTGTTCACCCGCTACCGCGAACAGTTCACGGGCGGGCTTGCCCCGCAGTCCGCGCCCATCCGGACCGGAGCGGGACGGATGGATTCTTTTCCGGACGCGGCGGCTCTGAACATTTCCGCGCCGGACGGCGAATACGCCTCCGGGCCGCGCCAGACAGGCCAGACACCCGTTCAGGGAACCTTCTGCCGCCACAAGATCTTCGGCCGGGGCAAAGTCATCGCGCGGGTGGAGCCCAACAAATACAAGATCAATTTTCCGGGCTTCGGCCTGAAACTCATCATCGAGGATTTCGTGGAGCTGGAATGAACGAGGAAAACGCCGTCTCCCGGATCATCGGCCATGTGCGCTCACCTCTCGCCTCCAGAGAGGAATGCCCCAAATACGGCGACCCGGACCTGCCGCCGGTGTGGATCGACCTTGCCCCGGAATACGAGACCGCGGCGGCGGATCTGAACGTCGGCGACGCCATTCTGGTCCTGACCTGGATGCATCTGGCCGACCGGAGCGTGCTGCGCTGCCATCCCAAAGGAGATAAGGACCTGCCGCCGCGCGGCATCTTCTCCACCCGCTCCCCGGACCGGCCCACGCCCATCGGCCTGCACGCCGTGCGTATCACCGGCCGCAAGAAAACGAGCATCCAGGTGCATCCGCTGGAGGCCATGCACGGCACGCCCGTCATCGACATCAAACCCGACAACTCGCCCTCCTCCGGACAGGCCGAATTCCCGGCCCTGTCCGATCCCCGAGCCGGAGAAGAAATCCTCCGGGCCGGAAGGGACGGCTGGTCCCGCGGCCTTTTCGCCGGGTTCAACGGCAATATCAGCGTGCGCCGGGGAGAGCGGATCATCATTACCGCCACGGGCAGCGCCAAAGGGCACCTCACGCCCCGCGATCTGGCCGTGGTGGACCTGGCCGCGGGCAGTCCCCTGTCCTCCGCCAGACCCTCTTCGGAACTGGCCGTACATCTGGAAATATACCGGAATCAGCCTCTGGCGCAGGCAGTGGTGCACACCCATCCGCCGCTGCTGACCGCCCTGTTCCTGCGCGGCGGGGAGCTTGAGCCGTCTCTTTTTGAAAGCCGCACTCTGGCGGGAAAACTGGTCCGCATCCCCTTTCTGGAACCGGGCTCGGCGGAGCTGGGGCAGGCCGTGGGCGAAGCCGCCCGAACCGCCGAAGCCGTATTCATGGACCGCCACGGTCTGGTCTGCCGGGGAGAAAGCCTGACACAGGCCCTGGCGCTATCCGAAGAACTGGAGCACTTGGCCGCAATCAGCCTGTCGGTCCGAAACGGCGGACCTTGCGGCAGCCCGGACCAGACCACCGCGCCCCGGGCGGAACAGCTCCCGTAGCGGCTCGTCGGAGCCTCATTCTTCCAGAAACGGCGCGGCCAGCTCCCGCACGCGCTGGGCCTCCTCGGCGTTACCGTGCTTGACGCAGCCACGCGCGTACATCCTGACCCGCTCCTCCAGAGCCCGCGTCGTCCAGCCCCGCTGTTCCGGCGTCAGATCCGCGCGCCGCAGAAGATCCAGCATGGCGTAGATGCGGTACAGGTCGAGCCCGGTGATCCGCCGCGAAAGCTGGTCCGCATGCCCACCCGTCTTGACCGTCAAAGCCTCGGGCAGAAGCCCCACAGCGTATCTGATCCCGACGCGCAGCCACAGGCTGTAATCCTCGCAGGCGGGCAGACTTTCGTCGAAAGGCCCCAGTTCTTCCCAGAGCCCGCGGGAAAACATGACGCAGGACGGACTGATCAGACACAATTCCAGGGAACGCGGCAGAAACCATCCGGCCATCTTGGCGTGTTTGCGGCACGGATTGACCCGGACGCCGTGACGAATCCAGATTTCTTCTGTCTGGCAGATGGAAAACCCGCTTTCGGCCAGAAAACGGAGCTGTTTTGAAAGCTTGTCCGGCATCCAGTAGTCGTCGGAGTCCAGAAGGGCGATCCAGGGCGCGGATGTGGCGGCGATGCCCGCGTTGCGCGCCGCGCTGACGCCTTTATTTTCCCGGCGTATTCCCTTAAGCCGGGGATCGCTGAATCCGGCCAGCACGGCGGGCGTGGCGTCGGTGGAGCCGTCGTCCACCACGACGAGCTCGAAATCGGTCCACGTCTGGGCCAGCACCGAGGAAACGGCCCGGCCCAGCACGGCGGCCCGGTCATGGGTCGGAATAATCACGGAAACACGTGGCATGCGCAGTATTCAGGTTGTCAATGTACGCTGGTTCAACGCCACGGCGTGGTACGGAATGTACTTGAGCCGTCTGCTGCTGGAGGCCGGGCACGAAACTCTGGTACTGGTCCTGCCGGACACCCTGACCGAAGCGAAAGGGCGGGAGTGGAATCTGCCCATGCGCCGGATGCCTCTCAACACGGTCACCCCGTGGGGAATAATCGGGCTGTATGCGGAACTCAAGGCACTGGTCCGGGAATTCCGGCCCCAGGTGGTCAACTGTCACCGGGGCGAAGCCTTCATTCTCTGGGGCCTGCTGAAGAAGGAACTGGGCTCCTTCCGGCTGGTCCGCACCAGAGGCGACCAGCGCCCGCCCAGAAACAGCCCTGTCAACCGCTGGCTGCACAATACGGCAAGCGACGCGGTCATCACCACCAACTCGCGCATGACCCGCCATTTCCGCGACAATTTCCGCACTCCGCCCGGCAGGCTGCACCAGATTCTGGGCGGCGTGGACAAGAGCGTCTTTTTTCCCGACTCCCGGGCCCGCGCCCTGGCCAGAGAGGAACTGGGGTACGCGGACAGGCATTTCGTGGTCGGGCTTCTGGGACGCTTCGATCGCGTCAAGGGACAGCGGGAACTGATCCGGGCTCTGGGAATGCTGCGCGCACGCGGCCTGCGGGACATCCGCCTGCTGCTTCTGGGCTTTGACTCGGCGACGCCTGAAGGTCAGGTCCGGGATTGGCTCCGCGAGGCAGGCATGGAAGAAGCGGCCATCATCACGGGCAAACGAAACGACATTCCCCGACTTCTGAACGCGTTGGACCTCGGCGCCGCGCCGTCCTTGTGGTCCGAGACCATCGCCCGCGCCGCTCTGGAAATCATGGCCTGCGGCGTGCCGCTCATCGCCTCCGATGTCGGCGTCATGCCAGACCTGCTGGACGCGGATGCCCTGTTGCCGCCCGGTGACGTGGAAGCCCTGGCCCGGCGGGTGGAAGCCGCGTATCTGGACTCCGGCCTGAGGGAAAATCTGCGCCAGACCCAGGCCATCCGCATGGCCGGCCTGGACGGACGGGATTTCCTGGCCCAAACCCTTGCCGTGTACGAAAGCCTATGATCCGGGTCGGCATCATGCTGCCCAGGCTCGGCCGCTACGGCGGCGCGGAGCAGTTCGGCTACCGTCTGGCCGGATATCTGGCCGGTCTTCCGGAAAAGGAATTCGACGTGACCTTTGTCTGCGCCCGGCAGGACGGCCCCGAACCTCCGGGCGTGCGGGTCATCCGCGTGGGCAGGCCCCTGCCCGGCAAGCTGGGCAAAACCCTATGGTTTGCCCTGGCTGCCGAAGCCGTCCGGCGCAGGGAAAAATTCGATGTCAGCGTGGGGCTGGGCAACACGGTTTTCCAGAGCCTGCTCCGCCTGTCCGGAGCGCCCACGGCCCTGTTCTGGGAACGCTCGGCCAAAGCCTACCCGCCGGGCCTCGCCCGCGCGGCCAAATCCCTGACCCGCCGCCTGTCGCCCGGCAAACAGCTGGCCCGCCTCATCGAAAAACTTCAGGTCCGGCACAGCGGGATACTGGTCGCCAATTCCGGCCTGGTGCGCGATCTCTCCGTGCAGGCATTTCCCTTCCTGCGGCCGGAGCGCATCCCCGTCATCTACAACGAGGCGGATCCGGTCCGCTTCCATCCGGCCTCCGGACAAAGCCGAAATGAGGCTCGCGCCGCTTTCGGGCTGCCGAAACAGGCGGACCTGATCCTCACCGCCGGGACCAATTTCCGGCTGAAGGGTGTGCATGTGCTGCTGGAAGCCCTGGCCGGACTGCCGGAATCCTTCCATCTGGCCGTGGCCGGAGGCCGAAAAGAGCTTACGGATACGGCCCGAAAATGCGACGTGGAGCACCGCGTCCATTTTCTGGGCCGGGTGGACGACATGCCCCGGCTGTACCGGGCCGCCGATATTTTCGTGCTGAACACCTTTTACGACGCCTGCTCCAACGCCGTGCTCGAAGCCCTGGCCTGCGGCCTGCCCGTGCTGTCCACGATCCACAACGGCAGCTCCGCTTTTCTGCGGCCCGAGGCCGTGCTGCCCGACCCGTCCGACGCTCCCGAAGTGGCGCGGCGCATCCGGACGCTGATCCGTGGCGGCTCCACGGCCCGGACGGATTTTTCGCCCCTCCGCGGTCTGGAACCCTATGCGGAGATCATCCGCTCTCTGGCGGCCGCGAACCGAAGACAGCGCCCGTCCCTCCCGGAACAGACCCAGCGTTGAGCAAAGGCACGGCCCTGAGAGCCGACAGTATCTTCAGGCACAAAAAACGCCCGCTCCCAGCCCA
>JAUMXF010000100.1 GCA_030529235.1 Pseudomonadota bacterium | reverse complement strand
TTCAGGCGGCAGGACTCCCGCAGGGCCGCCAGCTCCGCGGCGTCCTTCACCATCCGCAGCTCCTCCACCAGCTTGGGGGCCGGATGCAGATCGAGTTCCTTTTCCAGTCCCAGATACATTTCCGCGCACATGGCCTGGGTTTCCACCCACAACTGTTTTACACCCAGTTTTTTCAGGAAACCGGCGATTTTTTCCAGCCGGGGTGCACCGTACACATGGACATGTTCCTCGGACCAGTGGCGGCGGGCCTCTTCCGTGAAGCGGGCGTCGGTCAGCAGCCAGTCCGGCCCATCCGTACGTACCAGCAGGCAGCCGGAACTTTCGTTGCACTGGCCGTCGTGAAGCTCGAAGCCGGACAGATAGAAGCGGTTGGCCGGATGGGTGACCAGCAGGTCAGTCACATCCTGCTGGATCATGAGTTCCTTCAGAGTTTCGAGACGCCGCGTGCATGTATGCTGGTTCATTATGTTATGATCCGGGGATTACAGGAGAAGGGCCGTTCACGTGGCCTTGGGAGGCGCGTAGATTTCCACGGGCCTGAACAGGTAGCGGTAGAAGAAACCGTCTCCGAGCCAGACCACGGCCCGGGCCAGCAGGGCCACGGCGAGCAGGGTGAAGACGAGCCGCCCCCAGAGCAGGCCGGACATGTGCCCGCCGAGCACGGCCATGAGCAGGGTATCCTCGAAAATGGCGTGGCACAGGCCCATGAGGCTTAAGGATGAAAAGATGTCCTTGTCCGGTACCTGACCCGAATGCGCCTCGTGCATGATCATGCCGCCGCCGTAGGACAGTCCCATGACCATGCCCACGATGGTCAGGGTTCCGGCTTCGGAGCCGATGCCCAGCACACGCAGCACGGGAGAGAGAATCCGCACGCACAGGGTCGTGAGGCCCATGGCCGTGAGTACGCTCATGATGATGTTCAAAGCCGTGATGATGACGAAAATCATGCCCAGATTCCGAAGCTGCCCAAGCCCCCAGTCCAGCAGTCCCGCTTCTTCCGGTTCCGGCTGCCAGAGAAGCGTATTGGCCTCCTGAAGCCACCCGCCCCAGGCGTAGGCCCGGGCCAGCATCCAGCCCAGCAGCAGGGCTCCGGCAATACGCAGAAACGCCTGAAAACCCGGTCTCGGGCCGGATTTACGGACTACCTGAAGTTCCACGGGCAGGGAGTGGGCCACCAGGATCATGGTGCACAGCACAGTGACCTGAGCCACCGTCAGAGCGTGCTGGTCGGCCAGGGAAACAAAGACGATCATGGCCGCGTAGGTGGTGTTGATCATGGCCGTGGCCCAGACCAGGCCCATTTCTCCGGGCAGGCCCACCAGGCGCATGAACGGCTCCAGCGGCAGGGCCAGCCAGGAAATGAGGTCGAGCTCCTGCAGTATTTTGACCGCGATGATGATGGGGATCATGATCTTGTAGAGCTCCAGACTGATCCGTCCGGAGCGCAGCAGAATCCGCCCGAGTTCCTGCCGGAGAGTTTTGCTGTCCATGCGGCTCATCTAGAAAATCTGTTTCAGCAGGCTTTCCGCACCTGCGTTGGGCGAGGACGGATCGCCGTCCATGTCGTCGGGGCCCGCGCCGTAAATGGGTTCGGTTCCGCCGCGGAAGGGCAGGGTATAGACCAGCCCTCCGCCGGATCCGGCCAGTCTTCCCGTACGGCCGTTCACGCGGGCCATGACGATGTCCTTGGGCGGGCGGAAATCCTCCACCGGATATTTTTTTTCCACCTGGGTCCGGTAGTCGAGCCAGATGGGCAGGGCCACCCTGGCTCCGGTTTCGTATTTGCCCATGGGTTGCACCTGATCGTAGCCGACCCACACTCCCGTCAGCAGATACGGAGAATAGCCCATGAACCAGGCGTCCTGCTCGTCATTGGTGGTGCCGGTTTTGCCGGCCACGGGCCGGCCCAGAGCCTTGGCTCTGGCTCCGGTACCGTCCTGAACGGCCTGTTGCAGCAGATTGTTGATGATGTAGGCCGTGTCCGGCGGCATGGCTTCGGTCACTTCCTGCGTGGCCGAAAAAAGCTGTTCACCCCAGGGAGAGGACACGCTTTCGATGAGCCGGGGTTTGATGCTGGTGCCTCCCCGGGCGAAGGCGGAATAGGCCTCGCACATGTTGAGGGGGGTGAACTGTCCGGAGCCCAGGGCCAGGGAGAGGTTGGGCTCCATGATGCCGGTCAGGCCCATGGCTTTCCCCCGTTCGATGATTTTGCCGATGCCGACCTGCTGGGCCAGACGGATGGTGACCGTATTGCGCGATTTGACCAGGGCGGTACGGAACAGCGTGGGACCGTAGAAAATGCCCTCGAAATTCTCGGGTTTCCATGTCTTGCCGCTGCCGTCCTCATAGATGATGGGCGCGTCCAGAATGACGCTGGCGGCCGTAAAGCCGTTGTCCAGGGCCGTGGCGTAGACGATGGGCTTGAAAGATGAACCGGGCTGCCGCAGGGCCTGGGTGGCGCGGTTGAACTGACTGCGGAAGAAGTCGTAGCCGCCGGACAGGGCCAGCACCTCGCCGGAGCGCGGGTCCATCGAAACCAGTGCGCCCTCGACCTTGGGCTCCTGCTCCAGAGCGAGCTTCCAGGGTCCCTTGTCCTGAGCGTCCAGCACGGAGGCCCAGATCACGTCGCCGGGTCTGAGCACCTTGCGGGCGTCGGAAACCTTGCGGGCCTCCTCGGCGGCCAGTCGCGGATTGGGCTGCCGGGCCCAGCCCATGTCGGCCACGGCGATGGTGCCTGTATGTCCCTTGAAACGCACGGAGACCTTGCCCTTGTCCACACTCGTGACCAGAGCCTGAAGCCGCGCTCCGGCTTCAGATGGCGCGGCGGGCAGGCTCTTCAGAAAAGATTCATGCTCCTCCGGTCCGATGTGCCGGACAGGCCCCAGCCAGCCGTGGCGTTTGCTCGTGGTCCGCAGCCCGTTGCGCAGAGCCTGATCGGCCACGGCCTGGTGCTCCGGGTCCATGGCCGTGCGCACCATAAGTCCCCCCCGATACACCATGTCCTCGCCGAAGCGCTCCACCAACTGGCGGCGGACTTCCTCCAGATAATACGGCCCGATTTTCCAGGAGGGGTCTTCCTGAACGGTATACTGCAGGGGTTCGGCCACGGCCGCGTCGTATTCAGCCCGATTGATCCAGCCCAGATCACGCAGTCTGCTCAGGACGTACAACTGCCGTTCCCTGGCCCGTTCCGGGTTGCCGTAGGGCGAATAGCGGGACGGAGCCACGGGCAGTCCGGCCAGCAGGGCGGCCTGGGCCGTGGTCAGCTGCGAGGCGCTGACGCCGAAATATTCTCTGGCGGCGGCTTCCACGCCGTAGGCTCTGGCTCCGAAAAAAATCTGGTTCAGATAAATGGTCAGGATTTCGTCTTTGGTCAGGTACTTTTCCAGGCGGTAGGCCAGAATCATTTCCTTGAGTTTGCGCTCATAGGTGCGCTCGGGCGTGAGCAGCATGGATTTGATGACCTGCTGGGTGATGGTGCTGCCGCCCTGTCTGATGCCTCCGGCCCAGAAGTTCTTCAGGGCCGCGCGTGCGATGCCCGGCAGGTCGATGCCCTCGTGCTGATAGAACCCGGCGTCCTCGGCGGCCAGAAAAGCCTTGATCGTGACGGGGCTCATCAGGGACAGGGGGATCAGAAAGCGCTTTTCGCGGTAGAAATAGCCGATGATCTGGCCGTCCCTGGCCCGGACCGTGGTGGCCAGGGGCGGGGAATAGTCGCTCAGTTTGGTAAAATTGGGCAGATCCTCGGCGGCCCAATAGTACACTCCCACTGCGGCTCCGGCTCCGAGCAGAACCAGAAGCAGCAGCAGCACGAAAAATATCTTGAAGATTTTGAGTATCATGACGTTTCCCCTGTTTTCCGAAGCCCCAGTTCCGCGCACATCAGACTGAAAAGCACTCTGGTGTCCGCCGCGTCGGTGTCCATAGCCGCGAGCATGGCCGAGGCGGAGGCGCATTCCCGATGAGCCAGACAGGTTTCGGCCGTGAACCAGGTCAGTCTGTTTTCATACACCCATAAAGGAAACAGACGGCAGTAGGCGGGACGCACCGCCCGGTCCAGAGAACAGCCTGTCCGGCTCAGAAAAACACAGTCCCCGGCGGGTGTGGTGGCCAGACGCCAGTGGCGGCCATGCGGCGTAAAAATTTTCTCCACTTCATATCCGGGCAGGAGCATGGACAGCTGCCGTACAAAGGCCGACGTGTTGGGCACCTGGAGAAAAGCTTCTTCCGCCGCTCCGGCGGCGAGCATCCGCCGCCGCTCCGCGTCGGCCAGGGGAAAGCAGAACTCCGCGTCTCCGCCGGAAAGCTGGCAGCAGGTCCGCCCCAGACCGGCACAGCGCACGCACACGTGGGGCGCGGTCATGGTGAAAATTTCACCCGGCCCTGCCCCAGCACGTCGTGCATGTGCACCATACCGAGCAGTGTCCGGTCCGCATCGGTCACGGGCAGCACGGTGATGGCTCTGGCTTCCATCAGATCGAGCACTTCCGCCGCCAGTTGTCCGGGTTCGGCCCGCAGGGGGGAGCGGTTCATGACCGAGGCCACGGCCGCGTCCATGTCCAGACGTCCCGCACAGACCAGGCGGCGCACATCGCCGTCGGTCAGAATTCCCGCAAGCCGCGCTTTTTCATCCAGCACGCACACGCAGCCCAGACCGCCGCCGTTCAGGCTTTCCAGGGCCTGGGCCAGGGATGCGTCCTCAGGAGCCACGGGCAGACCCGCGGTGCGCATGAGTTCACCCGCCTTCCGGGCCAGCCGCTGTCCCAGGGCGCCGCCGGGATGGAAACGCTGGAAGTCTTCCAGAGCAAAGGCTTTCCAGTCGATGAGGCACACGGCCAGAGCGTCCCCGACGGCCAGAGCCGCAGTGGTGCTGGCCGTCGGCGCCACGCCCAGGGGGCAGGCTTCGCGCGGCACGCCGGTGTCGATGACCACATCGGCCAGTCTGGCCATGGTCGATGCCAGCCCGCCGGTCAGGGCCACGAGTCCGCCGGACAGGGATTTCAGGCTGGGCAGAATGTTGTTCAGTTCGTCAGTTTCTCCGGAATTGGAGATGGCCAGCACCACGTCTTCCCTGCGGATCATGCCGAGGTCCCCGTGGGCTCCTTCCACCGGATGCAGAAAGAAGGCGGGCGTCCCGGTGCTGCTGAAGGTGGCGGCTATCTTGCGGCCCACCAGACCGGATTTGCCCAGACCCGTGACCACCACCCGGCCGGCACACCCGGCAAGCATTTCCAGAGCCCGCACAAAGGAAGCGTCGAGCTTGTCCCGGACCGCGGCCAGTCCCTGGATTTCCGTGTCCAGCACCGCTTTGGCCCTGTTCAGCCATTTTTCCGCCATCTTCTAGTCCTTGCCCGCAAGATTGCCGGGCGGCACCGGGTAGTCGCCGTTGAAACAGGCCAGACAGAAGTTCTCCGGTCCCCGCACGGCCTTGAGCAGCCCGCCCAAGGTGATGAAATGCAGGCTGTCGAGCCCCAGATAGCGGCCGATATCGGCCTCGGAGTGGTTGGCCGCGATGAGTTCGCCCTTGGAGGAAAAATCGATGCCGTAAAAACAGGGGTAGCGGATGGGCGGACAGCTCACGCGCATGTGGATTTCCCTGGCTCCCAGTTCGCGCAGCTGCTTGACCCTGGTGCGGATGGTGGTGCCGCGTACGATGGAGTCCTCCACGATGATGACCCGCTTGCCTTTGATCATGCTCCGCACGGGGTTCAGTTTCATGCGCACGGAAAAGTCGCGCATGTCCTGAGTGGGCTGGATGAAGGTCCGGCCGACGTAATGGTTGCGGATCATGCAGGCTTCGAAGGGCAGGCCGGACTGCTGCGAGTAACCCACGGCGGCGTATACGCCGGAGTCGGGGAAGGGCATGACGAAATCCGCTTCCACCGGGGATTCGCGGGCCAGAATCTGGCCCATGGTCTTGCGCGTGCTGTAGGTGTCGTGCCCGAAGACCAGAGAATCCGGGCGGGCGAAATAGATGAGCTCGAAGATGCATGCGCTCTGCCGGGCGGCAGGCTCGACGCAGGGCAGGGTAGTCATGCGTCCGTCCTCGATGACGAGCATTTCACCGGGATCGAGGTCCCGCAGATGTTCGGCTTCGATCAGATCGAAGGCACAGGTTTCCGAGGCCAGGACATAGGCGTCGCCCACCCGGCCCAGAGCCAGGGGACGGATGCCCCACGGGTCGCGCACGGCGATGAGCTTCCGGTTGATCAGGAAAAGCAGGGCGAATGCGCCTTTGATTCGGGAGCAGGCCCTGGCCACGGCTTCTTCGGGCGTGCCGCCGTTCATGTGCTTGGCCACCAGATGCATGATGACCTCGCTGTCCATGGAGGTCTGGAAGATGGTGCCCTGATTTTCCAGTTCCTCGCGCAGTTCGGCGGTATTCACCAGATTGCCGTTGTGGGCCAGAGCCATGTGCATGCCCTTGTACATGACCCGGAAGGGCTGGGCGTTGCGCAGAAGGGATGCGCCCGTGGTGGCGTAGCGCACATGACCCACGGCCACGTCGCCTTTGAGCTGGCGGGAGAGATGATGCTCCTGGAAGACATCGTGGACCAGGCCCATGCCGCGTTGCTCGCGGATGCCCTGGCCGTCCCAGGTGACGATGCCCGCGCTTTCCTGACCCCGGTGCTGGAGGGCGTAAAGACCGAAATAGGTCATGCGGGCCGCCTCGGAGTGGCCGTAAATGCCGAAAAGTCCGCATTCTTCTTTTTTCATGCGATTCCTTGCTGATTACTGCGAAGAGCCGTCGGGGAGCGGGGAACATGGAGTTCCGCCCCGGTCCGGTGCTTCTTTTCTCCGAATCCGGCCGAGGTCAAGGGGGCGGTCCGCTCCGGAAAAGACAGCGGGCCGCCGGAAGTCACAGGGCATGGGCGGCCTGAACAGACGAAGACCGACGGCATGAGGTCATATAGTCTGAAGGAGCGCGGCTTTCAAACGCGGTTTTTATTTCCGCCGGCAGCGGGACAGAGCGTGTGCCGCGCTCTGGGCTGTACACTCCCAAAGCCAGTCCGTGTCGTTTCTTCGTACCTTAAGTTCGGAGCGGTTTCCCGCCGCCAAACATTGCAAAAACACCGCATGTGCGGGAAAGTCACCTCCCATCCGCAGCAGGGCTGGTCCTGCCGCCCGCTTTCTTATCATCGCATCAGGAGCCTGCCATGCCCGCCCGTATCTTCATCGTGGACGATGAACCGGCCATTGCCGACGCCATCCAGTACGCCCTGGAAACCGAAGGTTTCGTCACTTCCCGCTACCTCGACGGCCGCTCCGCTCTGGCGGACATGGAGCGGATGACTCCGGATCTGGTCCTGCTGGATGTGGGCCTGCCGGACATGAGCGGTTTTGAGCTGTGTTCGGCTATCCGGCGGGAAAGCGATGTGCCGGTCATCTTTCTCACGGCCAGAGGACATGAGATCGACCGTGTGGTCGGGCTTGAGATCGGCGGGGATGACTATATCGTCAAGCCCTTCAGCCCGCGCGAGGTCTCGGCCAGGGTCAAGGCCGTGCTGCGCCGGGCGGGAGCGCCCCGTTCCACGCCTTCCGGCATGTGGGCCGTGGATGAAAGCCGCCGGAGAATCGCCTATTTCGGGCAGGTTCTGGAGCTTTCCCGCTATGAGTACGAGATTCTGAAAACCCTGGTCCGCAGTCCGGGACAGGTCTTTTCCAGAGAACGGCTCATGGAGCTGGTCTGGGATTCGCCGGAAACCAGCCTGGATCGCGCCGTTGACGCGCACATCAAGAATATCCGGGCCAAATTGCGCCGGATCGCGCCGGATCGGGAAGCCATCGTCACCCATCGGGGCAGCGGCTACGCCCTGCGGGAGGAAGCATGAAGCTCGGCGCGCGCATTTTTCTGGCCTATGCGCTGCTGACGGCCGTCTGCTTCAGTTATCCGCTCAGCCGTTTCTTCGGGGAATTGCGCACGCTGTTCGTGGAAAACGTGGAAGAAGTACTGGTGGATCAGGCTCACATTCTGGCCGCGCTCATCGGCACATCCATGGAGGCCGGACATTTTAAGGCCGGGGATCTGGACCGGGCCTTCGCCTCTGTCCGGGGGCGCGCCTTTACGGCCCGCATCTATGATTTCACCAAGACGGATGTGGATATGCATGTGTACCTGACCGACGCGGCCGGGCGCATTGTCTTTGATTCGGCAAGACCCGGCAGCACCGGGGCGGACTATTCCAACTGGCGGGACGTGGCTCTGACCCTGAGGGGACAGTACGGGGCCCGGTCCACCCGCTCCGACCCGGACAACCCGGATACGTCCATGCTGCACGTGGCCGCTCCGGTCATGGTCCATGGGGAACTGGCCGGCGTGCTGACCGTGGTGAAGCCCACCACCAACGTGAACGCCCTGCTGGAGCAGGAACGGCCGGGCATGCTGCGCATATGGTTCACCGCGGGCGCCGCGGCTTTGGGGCTGTCGCTTCTGGCGGCGGTCTGGCTGACCCGGCCCGTGGTTCGTCTGACCCGATACGCCGAACAGGTGCGCACGGGCGGCCGGGCCGTTCTGCCGCCTCTGGGCGGGACAGAATTGCGGGACATGGGGCTGGCTCTGGAGAGCATGCGCGAGGCCCTGGAGGGGAAGAAGTATGCGGAGCACTATGTGCAGACCCTGACCCACGAGATAAAGAGCCCTCTTTCAGCCATCATGGGTGCGGCCGAACTGCTCACGGAAGATATGCCCGCCGAGCGCCGGACCGCGTTTCTGGGCAATATCCGCACAGAGGCCGCCCGGATTCAGAATCTGGTGGAACGGATGCTGGAGCTGGCCGCCCTGGAAAACCGGCGGGA
>JAUMXF010000099.1:5628-9133 GCA_030529235.1 Pseudomonadota bacterium | reverse complement strand
TTTGGTCGTAGAACTGAATCACTTCTGAAAAGACATCTGCATCAAGAAGACATTACTTTTGAAGTAGTCTATCTTTATCATCCAGCAGCTATAGCTTCGGCTCGCCGTTATCGTTCTACGCCGCAAAAAATGTTTCGAGAGAATGATGACAGAATATTGGCAGCGATTAAAAAAGTTTGCGAAAGAGTATAAGATCAATATCAATAAAAGGATTGTCCCGTTTGCCGAGAAATGGTCCCCTCCTGCCTTCTGGACAAATGGCCCGGCTTTATCCGGATCTTGCCGGTTGTTTCGAAATGGGCTGGCCCGAGGGGCTGAAAATGGTCCGAGAGGCGGGCTTGTACTGGACCGGCGAGGGGCAGCCAGATGTTTCTCGTCATCTTTCGTTATGATGATCAGGCTTCTAGCGGCAGATTCGCGGAACTAGCTCTCACCATGGCCGGGGCGGCCGCTCCCAACCCGGCCCTGTGGACGCCGGAAATTCCAACCCACGCCGGACTTCATACGGCGAACACATATGAAGATGGATACCCCCAAACCGGACAGATGCATCGCCTGCACCACATGTACCGTGGTCTGCCCTGTGGCTCAGGCCACGCCGGAATTTCTCGGCCCGCGCATGATCGGCCCGGCCCACGAGCGCTTCCGCCTGCTGGGTCTGGGCGAGGATAAATCCCTCCATTACTGCTCGAACTGCAAGAACTGCGACATTTCCTGCCCGTACGACGTGCCCATTTCCACCTTCATCATGCGGGCGCGGGCCGAAGAGAGCAAAGCGCGGCGTTTTCCCCTCCGCGACTGGCTGCTGGCCCACGCTGAGCTGCTGGACAGATGGATGCGCGTCATCCCCGCCGGACTGAAGAACATGGGCATGAGTTTGCCTCCGGTCCGCATGCTGCTGGGCGCTCTGGGCGTTTCCGGAAGGATGCCGCTGCCTGCGTTCGCCCGGAAAACCTTCCGGCGGCAGTTTGCCGCTCTGCCGCAGCCGCGGGACCTGCCGCGTAAGGCCGTTTTTTTTCCGGGCTGTTTTGTGGATTTGTACGATCCTGAATGCGGCAAAGATCTGGTCCGGGTGCTGAACCGGGCCGGATACGAGGTGCTGCTGCCGCCTTTTGTCTGTTGCGGTCTGCCGCAGGTGGCCAACGGTTTCTGGGAAGATGCGCGCGGCAATGCCCGGACCAATCTTCAGGAACTACGGAAATGGAAAAGCGCGGGTATCCCTGTGCTGACGGGCTGTACGAGCTGTTCTCTCATGTTCAAGGACGATTACGAGCAGTATTTTCCGGAACTGCTGCCGGAGTCCGCTTCGCCCGCTCTGGCCGATGCCTGCGAATTTCTGCTGGAGTGCATGGACCGCGGCGAACTGGTCCTGCCCGAGCCGGGCGCGGCCGGCCGGCCGCTGTCCGTCGTGTACCATGCGCCCTGTCATCTGCGCGCCCAGGGCATGGGGCTGCCCGGCCTGGAGCTGCTGCGCCGCATTCCCGGAGTTTCGGTCAGCAACGCCAACGCCGGATGCTGCGGCATTTCCGGCAGCTACGGTTTCAAGAAGGAAAAGTACGAGATTTCCATGCGCGTGGGGAGCCGGCTCTTTGAAGCCATGCGCCGGAGCGGCGCGGATATTTCCGCTTCGGAATGCGGCACCTGCCGCGTGCAGATGCGGCACGGCGGAGGGCTTAAGGCCGTGCACCCCATCAGTCTGCTTCTGCGGTATTTCGAGGAGAACGGAGGCTGACGGGCCGTTCATGCTACATGCCGTGTCGGTGTCCCGCAGCTTGCAGAGATATTGCCGTATAGAAACAAGCCGGTGGAGATTCGGCCAACTTCAACCCAGGAGAGAGCTTTTATGAAACATGCTGTTTTGGCCCTCATGCTGCTGCTTCTGCCTCTTGCGGCCCAGGCCGCGGACTACAGACCCGCCGTGGCCGGACATCGCGGCGCGTGTGGCTACCTGCCGGAACACACCCTTGAGTCCAAGGTCATGGCCTACACCATGGGCGTGGATTACGTGGAGCAGGATGTCGTCTTCACCAGGGACAATGTGCTGGTGGTGCTGCACGACCACACCCTGGAGACCACCACCGACGTGGCCAAGAAATTTCCCGGCCGTCACCGCGCCGACGGCAGCTACTACGCCATCGACTTCACCCTGGCCGAAATCAAGAGCCTGCTTGTGACCGAGCGCTTCGATCCCAAGACCGGCAAGGCCGTTTTCTCCGGGCGTTTCCCTGTGGGCTGGGGCATTGATTTCCGCGTGCCCACCCTGGAGGAGGAAATTCTTCTTGTGCAGGGCCTGAACAAGTCCACAGGCAGGAATGTGGGACTGTACGTGGAAGTGAAGGAGCCCGCCTTTCACGAAAAGGAAGGCAAGCCCATCATGAAGGCCACCATCGAAATGCTGGCCAAATACGGCTACAACAAGAAGGACGCCAACGTCATTTTGCAGATCTTCGACTTCGACGCCGTGAAGAAATCCCGCGAACTGGGCTGGGTGGCTCCGCTGGCCATGCTCGTGGACATGGACGGCCAGATGCTCATCGACGACAAGTCCGTGCACAAGTGGCTGCTGACCGAAGAGGGCGTGAAGGAAGTGTCCAAGTACGCGAACATCTACGCGCCCTGGTTCAGCCATCTGGCCGTGCCCTCGGAAGACGGCAAGAGCCACACGGCGGCGCCCTGCCTGAAATGGGCCCGGGACGCGGGGATGCAGGTCCATACCTGGACCCACCGCACGGACAAGGTGCTCTCCGGCTTTGCCACCGAGGAGGCCATGCTTGACGCCATGTTCAAGGAAATGAAGCTGGACGCCGTGTTCAGTGACTTTCCCGACAATGTTATCGCTTATCTGAAGAAAAACGGTCTGCGGTAGGCTGACCGAATCCGGGCTCTGGCCTCATAAGGCCCTGGTCCTGACTGTCTGGCCGGTACCGGGAAATTTTCCTGGTGCCGGCCGACTGTTATGAGAGGAGTTATTTTAGAGAACTTATTAAAATAACGAGTTTAATTCCAACTGGCACCGGTAAAAGTATCGCTGTCCAGTATCTGAATCTGCTGAACCTCTGTGTATTTTTTACCAAACCATCCTTCGTATTCGATCCTTATAGAGAACTTCTCACCATATTTCCAAAAGTTTATATTCTTATCAATATGAGTCAGGCCGAATGAGCATTTAACGCTTTGGTCATTAAGTAGAACAGGAATTATGTTTTTTTCATTGAAGCAGGCAAGCCAACGTTTTTTATCATCTTCCTGAACAGAATCAGATAGTGCTTTTTTCAATTCTTCATCATCTTGGACATGTATTCGAATTCTTTTGGCAGGAAGAGAACCTGAGTTCAGGACTTCGAGGTTGTAGAATATGCCTTGGTTACCTGCAGCATGTGTTCGAACCATAGCTGTGATTATTGGACGGAACGATCTTTTCCAAAAGTGAATAGATAAGCCCAGTGATACGACGGATACAATGAGTGCTGAAAAAGCAATACAAGTATCAAACACCATATTCTCC
>JAUMXF010000099.1:0-5618 GCA_030529235.1 Pseudomonadota bacterium | reverse complement strand
CATCGCGTCTTCCCTCCCCACTGGTTTGATCCGGAAGGGAGGGAAGACATGATGGTGTGTTTTCCAAAGGCTCAGTCTTCGTAGAAGCCGATCAGCTCCCACAATGTCCGCACGCCGAAGCCGGTGCCTCCGGGCCGGAAAATGGATGCGTCCTCATCGGTCCAGGCCGGGCCGGCGATGTCCAGATGAGCCCAGTCCACTCCGGCGGGCACGAAGCTCTTCAGAAACAGGGCCGCGAAAATGGTTCCGCCTTCGCGGGCGGCGATATTTTTCAGATCCGCCACATCGCTTTTCAGCGGCTTTCCGTATTCCGCCCACAGCGGCATGGGCCAGAAGCGCTCCCCTGTCCGGCTGCCGCCTTCGCGGATGCGTAAATCCAGTTCCTCTGTGGTGGAAAATACCGCCGCCACCTTGGTACCCAGGGCTATCAGGCAGGCTCCGGTCAGCGTGGCCAGATCCACCAGAATTTCCGGCTGAAACCGGGCCGCGTAGCACAGCGCGTCGGCCAGAATGAGTCTGCCTTCGGCGTCGGTGTTCAGAATCTCCACGGTCTTGCCGTTCATGGCCATGACCACGTCGCCGGGTTTGGTGGCCCGGCTGCCCGGCACGTTTTCCGTGCACGGCAGAAGCCCGACCACGCGCCGCCCGCGTCTCCCGGCCAGTCCCATGACCTTGAACAGACCCAGGACGGCCGCCGCTCCGGCCATGTCGCCTTTCATTTCATGCATTTTAGCCGAGGGCTTCAGGGAAATGCCGCCCGTATCGAATGTCACGCCCTTTCCCGCGAAAACCAGGGGCGGCCTGGAGTCTTCCGGATCGGAGTCCAGTACGATGAATCTGGCCGGCGTATCGCTGCCCCGGAAAACCGAGGCGAAGCACCCCATGCCCATGTCCTCGATTTCCCTGGGGCCGAAGACATCGACCTTGAAACCGAATTCCGCGCCCAGTTCCCGGGCCGTCCGGGCCAGATCTTCCGGCGTGGCCGCATTGGCCGGAGTGTTGACCAGATCTCTGGCCAGCCGCACGCCCGAAGCCACGGCCAGCGCTTTGTCCACCCTGCCGGGCAGGTCCTGTTCCGGGCTCCAGAGCAGCAGCGACGCAGGGCAGTCCTCTTCGCCGGGCTCCGATTTGAAGGCGACGAAACGGTAAGCGGCCAGGGTCGCGGCAATGCTCAACTCGGCGAGCGGATCACCCTCCAGGGGCAGAGAGGCGATCTGTTCACCGTCAACACTCAACGTCTCTATTTCCTGACCGGCCGCTGCCCGTATGGCCGTGCCCACCGCCGCGCGGAAGCCGTCCATGTCGAGCTTTTCCGCGTCGCCCAGGCCCACGGCCAGAGCCATTCCACGGCTTCCGGCCACCAGCCGCACGCGGCCCGCCTTGCCCGAAAACCCCTGAGCTCCGGTCAGACCGGGCCACTCAGCTTCCAGTTCACGTCCTTCCGGTAAAAAAAGGAGCCGCACCCCCTGTTCCAGACCGGCGCGATTTTCAACTATCTGTATATGCATATTTTCCTCGCTGTTTTGGCCGTCATCGGGGCAGAAGAAGGTCCCGAATCAGGTGTGATGATCCGGCGCACATACGGAGATTGGCCTGCGGAGTAAACCGCCTTCGTAACGGCTCTCTCCGGACGGCTGATGTGTCGCTGTCTGGTATTGGGTTGCCTGCATATGTCCCGGTCCGGGAACGGCCGGAAGGGTTTTTTACAGCCCGCGGTTTTCCCGTTAGGTGGAGGCAGACGCGGCCCCTTCCGGGTAATGGGTGGACCCATCCGAAGTTTTACCGGGCGTGCGAAGACGACGGGGGAGGCAATGATGGACGTGCGGAAAATCAGGGATATTTTCGAGGCTTATTTCGAGAAATACAAGAAAACCGAAGGAGACTGCGGCATATGGTCCGCCTACTGGACAATCTATGCACCGGGGCGCAGCTTTGAAATCAATCTGACCAGAGGGCCGGAAGGCACTCGCTTCAAAATTTTCAACGACGGCAAGAAAGCTGAGGAAATTCAGGATTGGTCCGTGTTTCTGGATAGCCTGGACCGGCTGGAGACGGCATACCCGAATTTCCGGCGCGATGATTTTTTCGGTCAGATGGCGGAGATGCTGTAATATCGCCCCGGCGGCGGCCCGGCTGTTTGCCGGGGATATGGCCGCCGGCCGATACAACTGGAAAAGGAGGAGCATATGGATATTTTCGATGCTATCGCTACCCGGCGCAGTGTCCGCAAGTATACGGACCGGCCCGTGACGGACGAGGACATACGGGCCGTTCTGGAGGCGGCCATGATGGCCCCCAGCGCCGGCAACGCGCAGCCCTGGCATTTCGTGGTGGTTCGGGATGCCGCTCTCAGGGCCCGTGTGGCGGAACTTAACGTGTACGCGGCCATGGCCCGGACCGCTCCGGCCGGGATTCTGGTCTGCGGCGATCCGCGTCTGGAAAAATATCCGGGATTCTGGGTGCAGGATTGCTCCGCGGCCATTCAGAATCTGCTGCTGGCCGCCCACGGGTTGGGGCTTGGCGCGGTCTGGACCGGCATCCACCCGGTGGCGGAGCGGGAAGAAGGCTTTCGCCGGGCTTTCGGGCTGCCTGCGGAAGTCGTCCCTCTGGGGTATATCGTGCTGGGGCATCCGGATCAGCATCCGCATTCCGGGAGCCGGTTCCGGGAAGACCGGGTACACCGGGACGCTTGGTAGGGATTTCTCCCGATGGAGAGTGGGGCCAGACCCCATGAAGGAGAACGGACCGTGTCCAGAACGCTTGTCATCGCCGAAAAGCCCTCCGTGGCCAGGGAGCTGGCCGCCGTGCTCGGCGTGCGCGGCCGGGGCGAGGGCTGCCTGCAAAGCGACCGGTACGTGGTCACCTGGGCCGTGGGACATCTGGTCAACATCGCCGAACCGGCGCGGCAGAATCCGGCCTGGTCCGGCCGCTGGTCCATGCGGCAGCTGCCCATGCTGCCGTCCCGGTTCGCTCTGGACATCCTGCCTTCCACCGCCAGACAGTACGAACTCATCCGGGAATTTCTGCTGGCCGGAGACATCGGCGAGGTCATCAACGCCACGGACGCGGGGCGGGAAGGGGAGCTCATTTTTCGGCGCATTTATCTGCTGGCGGGCTCGGACAAGCCCATCAGGCGTCTTTGGGCCAGCGACATGACCGAGAAGGGGCTGCGCAAGGCTTTCGCCCAGCTGGTGGATGGCGGGGAAAAGCGCAATCTGGGGCATGCGGCCTTTGCCCGGGCCGAGGCCGACTGGCTGGTGGGCATGAACTTTTCGCGTTTGTTCACGCTGTGCGCGGGGAGTCTCATCACCGTCGGCCGGGTGCAGACGCCCGTGCTGAAACTGCTGGTGGACCGGCGGCGGGAAATCGAAAACTTCGTTCCGCAGGATTACTGGACCGTGGAAGGGGAGTTCGGCCGGGAGGAAACCTTCCGGGCCACCTGGTTCGCGCCGCCGCAATACAAGGACTCCAAAATATGGAATCTGGCCGAAGGGGAGGGCATTGCCGCGTCCTGCCGGGCGGAGAGCGGGGAAGTGCTGGACCTGGAAAAGAAAAAGGGCAGACAGAAGCCGCCTCTTCCCTTCGATCTGACCACCCTGCAGAAGGAAGCCAACGCCCGGTTGAACCTGTCGGCCAGAGAGACTCTGGAAGTCGCCCAGAATCTGTACGAAAAACGCAAACTCATCACTTATCCGCGCACGGATTCCCGCCATCTGACAAAGGAGCTGTTCGCGGAATGCCTGGACAATCTGCGCGCCGTCTATCCCCATTTTCCGGAGATAAGCGCCAGGGCCGCGGCCAACATTCAGGCCGGAAAAAAATTCGACTGCGTGAACGACAAGAAGGTCACGGACCATCACGCCATCATCCCCACGGCGGCCAGGGCCAACCGGCAGGCGCTGTCCGGCCCGGAGTGGTCCGTGTATGAGATGGTCTGCCGCCGTTTCGCCGCGACGTTCATGGACGAGGCTCTCTTCGACGGTTCCACGCTGTGGATCGGGGTGGATGAGCACCGTTTCCGGGCCACGGGGAAAATGTTCCGGGACCGGGGCTGGCTGGAGGCCGAGACGTGGCGCGCGGCCGAGGACAATCCTCTGCCCGCCCTGCGCAAGGGCGACCGCGTGCCGCTATGCGGCGTGACCCTTGCCGCCCACAAGACCAAGCCCCCGGCCCATTTCACCGACGCCACCCTGCTGGCGGCCATGGAAACGGCGGGCAAGCTGGTGGACGACGAAGAGCTGCGCGAGGCCATGAAGGAGCGCGGCCTGGGCACTCCGGCCACACGGGCGCAGATCATCGAAACGCTCCTCGGGCGCGGGTATGTGGCCAAGGACGGCAAGCGGCTGCTGGCCACGGAGCTGGGCTGCTGGGCCGTGGATGTGGTCTGCTCCATGATACCGCAGGTGGCGTCGCCGGAAATGACCGGCGAATGGGAGAAGCGGCTGAAGGAAATGGAGCAGGGGCGGTATGCTTATGGCGTGTTCATGCATCAGGTGCGGGAGATGGTCGCCTCGGGTGTAAAGACGGTCCGGGCGGGAGGAGCGGCTCCACCGCCGTGCCCTGTTCCGCCTGAGCGGAAGAAAAACGGGAGAGATGCGGCCCCGCCGGAAGCACCGCCCAAGGTGGAGATTACCTCCGAATCGGATTCAGCAGCAGCGCCGCGACATCCATGACATTGGTGCGGGTCGGACCGGTGACAAGCAGAGCCCCGGCCTGCCGCAGAAAAGTGTAGGCGTCGTTGTTGTCCAGATAGGGCTCGGGGTGCAGCCCGGCGGCCCTGGCCCTGACCAGGGTTTCCGGGCCGAGAATGCCGCCTGCCGCGTCCGTGGGGCCGTCGCTTCCGTCCGTGCCCAGGCAGAGCACGGAGACGACCGCCTGAGGCGGATTTTTTTCCAGTTCCAGAGCCAGACGCAGGGCCAGTTCCTGATTGCGTCCGCCTTTTCCCCTGCCGCGCACGGTGACCGTGGTTTCGCCCCCGGCCAGCAGACAGGCCGGAGCCCGGTGATTCCGGGCCGCCTGGGCCAGCATGGCGGCGGCGTCCTGCACATCTCCGCTCAGATTTCCGGTCAGCACGTGCGGCGCGTAGCCGAGCCCCCGGGCCGCGGCCGCCGCGCCGTCCAGAGCCATACCGTTGCTGGCGACGATGTGGTGCCGCACCTTCGTGAAGAAACTCCGGCCGTTTTTGGCCGTTTCGGGCAGCAGTCCGGCGGCGCCCCGCTCCAGCACTTCCAGCACGGAGGCGGGCATGCGGTCCCGCAGGGCGAAGCGGCCGATGATTTCCAGACAGTCGGCGAAGGTGGTCTGGTCCGGAGCGGTGGGGCCGGAGCCGATGACATCCAGATTGTCCCCCAGCACGTCGGAGACGATGAGCGCGATCACCGTGGCCGGGGCCAGGGCCTCGGCCAGATGGCCGCCCTTGATCCGGGAGAGGTGCTTGCGGATGGCGTTTATCTCGTGGATGTCCGCTCCGCAGTCCAGCAGCAGGCGGGTGGCCCGCATTTTGTCCTCCAGCGTCACGGGCGGTCTGGGGCTGGGGATGAGGGCGCTGGCCCCGCCGGACAGGAGAAAGAAAACCAGATCGTTTTCACCGGCTGCGGCTGCGTGTTCAAGGAGCGTCC
>JAUMXF010000003.1:26077-52486 GCA_030529235.1 Pseudomonadota bacterium | reverse complement strand
AGGCGTATTTAGATGCACTGATCTATTTAGAGATGATTTTGTATCAAAAACATGGACATATTTATTCTGTATATCGAGGCTGGACTGCTGTAGAGAAAATATTTCACCCGCTCTAAGCCCAGTATATAGAGCAATAGCTGTGATGTCATACCATAAAAGGTTTGGCCGCAGCTCTTCCAATAGTTTTCTGGCTTCTGATTTTGACAAGAATCTAACACGGCGGTTATCATAAGAGCGAAGCCTAATTTTAGGGGTTGCCATATCGCATAGACCATAATGAATGCTAAAATTAAGCACTCTTTGAAGCAACGATATGCAATGTTTGATAGTTTGCGGACTTAGCTTTTTGCTTTGCAGATAAGACTTAAATTGCAGTAGCTGTACTGAGCTAAGAGTGTTGATTTTCCTATTTGCTCCAAAAAAAAGCGCAAATATGTTTCCATCGTCCTGAATCAGTTACTTGTGATCGTATTTTTCGATCTGTCAGGACGTTATTAAAGTAGAAGTCCCATAAATCTTGTAAAGTCTCCATAGCGGTCCTCCTTAACCGTTTAGAATAAATGGATAACCTATCTGTAAACAAAGATGACAAAGATATCCATTATGCGTAAACGGCCTTTCACGCCGATAACAGGGGTTCAAATCCCCTTGGGGACGCCATCTTGGGCGATCGTTCAACGGCAGGACAGCGGACTCTGACTCCGTTAATCTAGGTTCGAATCCTAGTCGCCCAGCCACCACTCCCGACGCCCCCGCTCGGAAAATGCAGCCTTCTGTTCAGCAGAGAGCAAGCGCGCTTTATTCGTCTCTCCCAACATTGTCTCATCATCAGATTCCCCTTCATGCTTGCCCCACTGTCCAGTCCCACTCGTCAGGACAGGAGCAGACAAAGCATTTCCATGCGGTTTCATCCTCGTTACGAGCCGAGGACTCCGGCCAATATATGATGGGAGTAGAACAAAAAGCTGAGCTGGCTGAACAGAATGAGAGAGAATTTTACGACAACAGGCTGATGCGTGGGGCTGTCAGTTCTCTTCCAAGACTCCACGCAGATAGCGTTCTCCTTCGTCCACCTGCTCCACGTCGGTGTAGTAATAGCGGCTGGGATCAATGCCGGTCTGATCCAAATGACGGGCCATAGTGGTCAGGGCATCGCATGAGCGGGTCAAAAAAGGCAGAAAAACATAAACAATGACAAGAGACGTTCCCAAGGCGAGAATAAAATTTTTCAGGCGGACCGGCAGGGATTTTCCAGACATGGGAAAAGGCCTTGAACATGCCGGGAGGCGGCTACCTCCCGGCATGGGTTGGCTGATGGTTTAGATCTTGGCAGTGATCTCGGGGAATACCAGGTAGAACATGACATAAGCCATGGCCAGCGTCAGGCAGAGGTTGAGGCTCTGGCCGCAGACATACAGGATAACCGGCTTGCCGCCCTTGAAGTACTTGGCCAGCTCCCGGAAGTTGGTGGAAAGGCCGATGGCCGCGAAGGACAGGGCAAAGAACCAGTCACGCAGCAGGCGCGTACCTCCGCGCACCACACCATGGTCGATCAGGGCGGACCCCATATCCTTGCCCAGATTCGCATCGAGAATCGAAAAGAGAATAGACGCGGCGATAAAGCCGAGCACGAACTTGGGGAAGCGGTTCCAGATTTCTCCGGCCCCCACGGTACGGCCGGCCTGCACATCCACGCGCGTGCACCAGTACACGGCCACGCAGAAGGCGGTCACGCCGATCATGACGTTCTGAATCATCTTGATTGTCGCGGCCACATACATAGCCTTCTGTCCCAGAAAAGCGCCCGCGGCAGCCACGGCACCGGTGGAGTCGATGGTGCCGCCCATCCAGGCGCCGCCCAAAATTTCCGGTATGCCCACAGCCTTGATAAAGGCGGGCATGGCAATCATCATGATCGCCGTGAAGACCAGAGACAGGCCTATGGACAGGGTCAGCTCCTCCTTCTTGGCCCGGCAGGCGGCCGCCGTGGCGATGGCTGCGGAAGTGCCGCACACGGACATGTCTGCGGAAATGACGATATTCAGGGTCTTGGAGGGCATCTTCAGCACAGTCTGACCGAAGATATATGTGCACACCAAAACGATGGGCGTCACCACCCAGGCCACGAAAATACCGGGGATGCCGATGGCCACGATCTTGTTGAAGAGCACTTCCGCACCCAGCAGAACCAGACCGGTTTTAATGAAAAATTCCACTTGGCAGGCCGGCAGCACCCATCTCGGGGTACCCACCGTATTGGCGATGAGCATGCCCAGAACCACGCCCCAAGCCTCGGCGCCGAAGCCGTACTGCTTGGAGATGGCCTGCCCGCCCAGCATGTAAGCCAGCATCGACACCAGAAACACGCCCACAAAGCCCATGACGAACTCGGGCACATTCTTGCCCATGAGTGCGATGCCCACGCCAAAAAAAGCAGCCAGAAAGAGAAAAAGAACGATCAAGGACGGGATATAGTTGTGGGGTTTGTTTTCCGTCTTTTTCTTGGCCTCTCCCGCCGCCTTGTGATCGGCCCGCCACTGGGAGATCTTGGCACTGGCGTCGTCGTTCAGAGCCTGATCCTGAAATGCGGCGGCTGCGGCCGCCGTTTCGGCCGCCTCGGCCGCCGCGAGCGAATCAGCCGCCTTGGCCTTGGCCGCCTCGTACTTGGGCATGGCCTTCTCGTTCAAAGCCTTGGCCTGAGCTTCAGTGCGGACCAACGAGTCCAATGGATTGGTTTTCCACGAACCGGGCTTTTTCGTCCAATGGCCGACAAATTTGCCGAAGGCGGTACCGGAGCCCCGCAATTTGGCCTTGTCATCCTGCGCCTTGTGCCAGGCCACGGTCTTGAAAGGCGCTCTCTCCTTTTCAACGGCCTGAATCTGGTTCAGGGGAGCCATTTTCTGGGAAATTTCATCCTTAGGGCCGCCGTAAAAGTATGCCCCGATGCATACCGCAATGACCAGAAAGCCCAGCCAAATGGCCAGATAATCCTCTTTTCTCCACAAATCGGACAGTTTGCTTTGCCCCTGATCCACAACAATGTTTGCGTCCTGCGCCATGAACATTCCCTCCTGTTTGTTGGCCCGCTTGGGATGAAATTCCCGCAGTCTTATTCTTTAATGTGCTCCCGGCACACGAATTCCTGAAAATCGAACAGCTCGAAACCGGCAGCGGCTCCAGAGCGAAACATTTTTTTGCTCCACTCAGCACAAGATCCGAACTTCCGGCATGTGAATAAATCAGCGGGTCAAAAGAAGGGTCGTGAAAAAATGAATTATTCGCAAGCCAAAAACAGCCTCACGCACGGCCTTCTCCACCCATATTTGACCAATAAGGCACATCGTAAAAAAACTTTGCGCCGCGGGCAAGACTCACCTGGTCTGGAGAAATACAAACGCCCGGCTAAAATCAACCGGGCGGCGTATCGCGGGGACATCTTGTCAAACCGGCTCAAACTATTTGGCGATATCCAGTTCCCGCTTCTTCATGTAAAGAAAACGTACCAGCTGGTACTCGAAAGGGCTTCCGGTCTCATAGTAGCGAAACTTGATCTGATGCCGCGCGTCCACAGCCCACACGGCGTACACTCCCAAGGAAGCGGAGCTTCGCGCGGTCCAGCTCAATCCGTCGAAGACGAAATCCGCCGGATTCAAGGTCATGGCCGCGTCAGGCACAAGCCCGGCCGCGTCGCGCACATTGGAAGGGCCGAACACAGGCAGGACCAGATACGGTCCGGGCGGTACGCCCCAGAAGCCGAGAGTCTGTCCGAAATCCTCGTTTTCCTGCGGGATGCCGCCATTGCCCAGCACATCCATGATGCCGCCGAGGCCGATGGTCGTGTTGAAAATGAACCGGCCCAGAGAGACCGAGGCCTTCTTGGCCTTTCCCTGCAAAACGGAATTTACGAAAATGGGAATCTCTTTCAGGTTGTTGAATATGTTGGAAACCCCCTTTTGCACACTGTCCGGCAGCACCTGTTCGTACACGCGTACCACAGGCAGATAGACATAACGGTCCAGCTGCGCGTTGAAATGGTACATATTCCGGTTGAATCCTTCCCACGGGTCGTGCACCTGAAACGGGCGCTCTATGGTGGAGTTCTCTTCCAGGCCCCGCTGGACCGGAGCCTGAAAATCCCCCGGTTTATGCTGAGACGTGGTGGAGCAGGCGGCCAGACAGACAAGTGCGAAAAAGTATAAAAGTAAACGCATGCGAAGCCTCATTTCTGGAAGAAGTCCAGCATAACCGCCACATTGTCTCTGTAGCGCAGATTTCCGCAATGCCCGCCTACCGGGTAAACCTTAAGCCTCGGGCCAAATGTCGCGCCCAGAAAGGAAAGATCTTCCTTCGTCAGGATAAGGTCATCCCGATTGGTCATGACCTTGATGTGAGAACTTTTCCGCAGATACGCCGCAATGCTTTCCAGGCTGCACGCCGCAATGGCTCTTTCCCGGGTCATGGAAGGGTCCTTGAAAGCGAGAAACGGGAGCAGATATTCTTCCACATAGTCCTCGAACGTCACTCCCACAGCCGCATCCATATAGGGCGAAAGCGGTTCCTCACGGGTCACCGCGTGCCCGCGCGGGGCGATGTATCCGGCACCGGTGCACACGTCGCTGGTGAACACCATATTGGCCAGAGAAACGCGGAAAGCCACCCCAATGAGTATTTTCAGTTCCGTCTCTGTGAACGTGCGGCCGCCGAGAGAATACAGAAAATCATCACCAAAATTGACTTCGCTGCTCGACTTGTAGGCAGCGGAAAGTTCTTCCACCAGATGAGCCACCTTGTGGGCCGCATCAGCCCGGTCCCGCACATTGTCCGCAAGAAGGCGGTCCAGCCGCATGGCCGATGTCATCAGGTTCACGGCCGGATTGATCATCAGGATTTTACGAAATCCCAGACGCCTCTCCCGCGAGTCCAGCTCGGCCAGAAAAGCGGCCTGAGTTCCTCCCAGACTGTACCCCGTCAGATTCACGGAGGAGATCTGCTCCCGGCCGATCTCATCGGCGATGGCATTCATGCAGCGGTACAAATCCGCCACATCCTGAGGAATGAATCCCGGCACCTGGGTGGAAGAGGCGCTGACCACAAAGTTGGGATACGTGGGCGAGGACAGGGTCACCACATGGAATCCGGCCCTGTGGAAAACCTGCTGCAAATATCTGCAATTGGCGGAATCGTAGGAAGAGCCGGTGCCGGCGATAACGAAAAGAAGGGGTGCGCGCCTGCGCTGCAGGGCCGTGGAATACTGCAGGGCATCGTCATACCAGAGTAGCTCCGGGACTGGACGGTCATGCATCAGAATTTCCCTCACCCGCACGGCCCCCAGATCCCGCAGCGGATTCAGATCCCTGAACCCGGGCGGCCGGACGGAACTCAAGGGCAGCTCGTCCTCCGGCAGCGTACCCATGACAGTGGCGGCATATGGATCCTTGAATGGGTAATCATAGGCGTGGGCGGGCAGAACACCCAGCATGACGCAAATCAGAGGCAGCAGGAAGCGGCGCATATCTGTCCCTCTCCATGGTGATGGCATAGTGGAAAAGCCCTACTCAGTCCGTAACCGCAGCGCAAGACGGAGAAGCTCTTCCTTTGTACCGATCGATGATGCCAGCAATGAATCAGCCTGCCTCCGGGCGTTGCTCCAAAGTTGAATTCGGAAGCAGCGCCTGGCGGCAGGCTGTTTGAGATACCCTTTCAGAGATTCAATTTATTGAAGAACCGGTCGGGCGTTTACAGGCTGTACGGGGCGGTTGTTCGGATGCTTCATGATCTTGGCGAACTTTTCGACCTGCTCCTTGGAAATGGATACGGACTCCTTGAAAAGGATCCAGAGCACTCCCTCCGTGCAGGGAGGCGTGGTCAATGACCCGTTGAAACGATAGTAACTCTGCTCCGCAGGCAACAGCAACGAAGCGTCGACAATCTTTTCCAGCTTTTTCGAATCCCCGGCATTTTCCGGAATCCGGGACCAGAATTCGGCAAGAGCCTTGTTCTCTTTCCCTTCAGTGTACATTATGCCTATGACCGCGATGTTTCCATTTTGGTCCATATGGACCAAATGCGCCTCGAAAGGAAAGGACTTGCCGTTGATCTGATTTTCGCTCGGGGCATGAAAATGAAACTGCTTCAGTTCGAAAACCTTGCCGTCAATAGTCACAGTATTCCCGGGAGCGTAGTTGACCTGGATGGTGTGCCCATTGTTGACGACTTCATTGCCCCCGGCTTTATAATCGAATTTGAGAGGGTTAAGCTGCGCATCAATAAAGTCTGTCAGATTGATGGGAGACTGGTTTTTCCCCGCGCAATCTGAAAATTCCGGGCTCAGTTTGGCCCAGTTTTCCGGGGCTTCCTTTCCGGTGTAGCCCCAATGAGCGCCATCGGCCGCGTATGCGACGGACGAAATGAAAAGGGCGGCCATGACTGCGAGCAAAGTTTTCTTCATGAATCCCTCCTTGGATTGATAGTTCCCTGTTCAGGGTCAAAATACCTCCGCTTCCTTTCGGAGGTAGATTCACCTTATCTCAGGATAAATCCTCGGGTCAAGCGGGACGCATTCTTCTTCGTTTCTCGCCCGATAAAAGGCATGAAAAAACCCCGCCGGAAGCGGGGTTATACGCCGGAGTCCAGCCCCGGAACCGGTCAAGACCGACATCAGCTGTTCAGCTTCACCTCCTGCGGGAAGATCGGCAGATACCTGTGGGACAGACTCATGACCAGAAAGCCGTAAGCCACGACCATGAGAGTGGTGGACCATTCCGCCCAGTTGGGAATGTAGGTTGTCCAGCGGTCAAAGGGCATGACCGGGATGGCCAGAGCCTGCACCGTGAACACGAACCGGTTGATGGTCACGCCCACGGCGGCCATGACCGCCGCGGCATACATAAGTGCCGGACGGTTGCGTACCGATGGCAGAAGCAGCATCACCGCAGGCAACAGGCCGAACCAGAAAAGCTCCATCCAGAGCAGACTTTTGCCGTATCCATGCTCGCTGCTGAACATCTGGTCGAAAGTCAGCCCCATGCCCGGCAGAATACCCTTAGCCCAGGCATAAGTATCGATGATCTTGAAGAAAATGTAAAAACACAGGAGCAGGCCGGAAATCTTGGCCAGCAGTTTTTTGGTTTCATAGCCGAGCAGCTTGCGGCCGGAGATGGTTTCCATGAGCGTGGCGCAGAGCATGGTGAAGGCCGGGCCGGAAGCGATGGCCGAGGCGATGAACAGAAAAAACGTCCACGGCCAGATGAAAAAGCCTTCGCGGAACACGAAGGGCCGGCCGAACAGCACGCCGTACATGCCGCCCAGCGAGCCCTGGTGAAAGAAGGACAAAAAGGTGCCGATACCTGCGAAAAGCGGCATGTACACATGAAAATTATGGGCCAGATGATGACAGAACCGGTTCCTGTTGATGACCCGGTTCTCCAGAATGAGCGGAAGGTATTCAATGATGAGCACCGTGCAGTAGCAGGTGATGCAGAAGATGACTTCCGTCAGCATGGAGTGGACATTGGGATGCCAGTAGCCGAACCAGGCCCGCAGAGGCTGTCCGATGTCCAGAACCAGAATGAGCATGGCCCCGGAGTAGCACAGAAATCCGACAATCACGGCCAGATTGATGACGTTTTTGAGATCGTCGATACGGATGATGTAGCGCAGAAATCCGGAAAAAAACGCGCCCGCGCCCAGAGCGATGACCGCAAGGTCGAAGGTGATCCACAGGCCGAATCCGAAATAATTGTCCAGGCCCGTCACGCCGATGCCGGTACCCAGCACGCGGTATGCGCCATAGCCGCCCCAGGCCAGAAAAATACCGATGAGGCCAAGCCAGGCCAGAAATTTTCCGAGGGAACAGCGCTCCACCCCTTCGGGCCAGTATGCTCTATCAGACATGGTCTCCTCCCTTGGCATTCTTCAGGTAGTTATCCCCGAGCTTCCGCACCCATTCCCGTTTGGAGTAGTAGTACACCTGCGGTTCCGTGCCCAGTCTGGCCAGAAGACGGAATGCGTGGGGGCTGGCCGCCAGTTTGGCGACTTTGTGTTCAGGGTTTTTCAGGTCTCCGAAGGTGATGGCGCCCGTGGGACAGATTTCCGCGCAGGCGGGGACGTAGGCATCCTCGGGCAGCCTGGTGGGGTCCTCCCCGTTCATGCGGGCCTTTTCCTTGGCGGCCATGAACCGGTGATGACAGAAGGTGCACTTCTCCACCACGCCCCGGGGTCTGGCCGACGCATAGGGGGTGAGGGTCTTTTCCATGCCTTCGGGCCAGACGGGATCGAACCAGTTGAAATACCGGGCATGGTACGGACACGCGGCCATGCAGTACCGGCAGCCGATGCAGCGGGGATAGATCTGGCTGACAATGCCGCCTTCCTCGTCCTTCAGGGTCGCCACCACGGGGCAGACCGTGGAGCACGACGGCTGCCCGCACTGCATGCACGGCCGGGGCAGATAGGCCACTTCATGATCCGGAAAGGGCTTCCCGTTGGAAAGCTCGTAAATGTTCATCCAGTCGCAGGTACGCAGCTTGTTGCTGGCGTCCACTTCGGGAGGCAGGTTGTTTTCCGCCCTGCAGGCCACGGTACAGGCTCCGCATCCGGTGCATTTGTCGAGATCGACGGCCATGCCCCACATTACTTTGAATTCTGGTGCTTGCATAATGTCCTCTTCTTCTCTCCAGGTGCCCGGAAAACTACGCCCTGCTCACAGTGACCCGCGCCGTGGCGAACCGCGACAACCCGGTCCCGTCCTCGGTTTCGGCGGCCAGCAATTTATGGATGTTGTCTCCCTTGCCTTTGGAAAAATCATCCCACGCGGTGTGGCCGAAGCCCAAGGGGGCGACCACGGTGCCATCCATCACGCCTTCGAAGATGCGCACGCGGGCCCGGCATTCGCCGCCCGGGGCGGCCAGTTTGACCGCGTCGTCCTGTTTCAGGCCAAGCTTCCCGGCCGTCCTGGAGTTGAGCAGCACGTACATGTCCCTTCCAAGCATCTCGTCGTAGCGAATGGCGTTGGTGCCGAAAGGCGGGGTGGCCATTTTGGCGCTGCCGATCTTGAGCCGGGTCACGGGAGCGAGAGCAAGCCTGCCGTCCGCCGCCGGAACGGGGATTTCCCGCAGAGGAGTGGTCCACATGGCCAGCGTCTGTTCCGGAAATTCCTCGCCCACCCAGGCCGCGCCGCCGAGCATTTCATCGAAGTCCGCCCCCAGAGCCTCGGCCTTGGCCTTGACCACGTCCTCGAAGGATTCAAAGCCAAGTTCCAGACCGGCCTTCGCGGCCACGGACAGAAGCACGTCCCCAGCGGGCCGGGTGTCGAACACCGGTTTGATGACAGGCGCAGCCACCGTGTAGTTGGGCTGGGGGGAGCCGTAGGGTGAATAGGCGTCGTCCAGACGCTCGAAAGCGTAGCTGTCGGGCAGAATGAGATCGGCCAGAGCCGCCGTCTCGTCCATGAAAGAGCTGAAGGAAACCACAAATCCGGCCTTGTCCAGCGCGTTCAGAACCTTGGACAGGTTGGGCAGGGCATACGCGGGATTGGCTCCGTGAACCATGAGCAGGGCGGGGGCTTCCGCGCCGCCGTCGGCCACGGCCGTCAGATACCCGGTCACGTCGTTTCCGAATAGAGTCTTGCGGTCCATGGCGCCGTCGATCACCTGCGGGTTCCAGGGCAGGACGCGCACGCCGCCCGCCACGTTGATCCGCTCAAGCAACACGTTCAGGCACATGCCCGCCGCGGCCTCGAAAGCGCCCAGGCCCTGTCCGGAACCGGCTGCGCTCAGCACCAGCGGACGGCCCGCCCGCATCAGCTCCCGGGCCAGACCTTTGATCATTTCCTCGCTCACGCCCGTGGCTGCGGATACCTTTTCCAGAGGATACGCCGTCTGCACGAACCTGGCGAAATCGGCATAGCCGGGCCAGGCCGAGCGGTCCCGCCCCGTGGCGGTAAGACAGTTCGCGATACCCATGGCCAGAACGGGCTCCATGCCCGCCGCACAGGGGACCCAGGCATCGGCCACGGACGAAGTTCCGTTCTGGGCTGGGCCGGCATACACATACCGAGCGTTTCTGGACCGGCCCGCCGCGAAAGCCTTGCCGTTGCGGCAGACATTGCCCCAGGATTCCAGCATGTCCGCACCCAGCAGAAGCACGTAACCGGCGTTTTCCACATCGTAGCCGATCTGGCCGTCGCCGCCGAACATGGCCAGCGCTCCGGCCGCCGGAGCGCTCTCGCCCGGCATCAGAAAAACCTTGTCGGAACCGGCCCTGGCCGCAAGTCCGGCCAGTACGTCGGTCACGGAGCCCGTCTCGTCGCCGCTGATCACAGCCATATCCGCCCCGGCGGATTTCAATTTTTCAGCCAGAAGATTTTCCGCCTCTTCCCAGCCGATGTCCCTGAAGCTGTTGCCGTCTCTCAGTTTGGGATTCCTGACCCGCGAGGGGCTGTACAGGAGCTGCACACTGGCCGCTCCCAAAGGACAGATCCCGCCCAGGCTCAGGGGATGATCGGGGTTTCCCTCCGCCGCCACGGGCCGCCCGGATATGGTCTTTATCCTGATACCGTAGGCGTCGGAACCCAGTTTGCACAGCGCCGGAGCCTTGCCTTCCTCTCCGTACTTGAGACGGGGAGTCCAGGACCAGTTCTGGGTCCAGATGGAAATGTCGTCCAGAGTCTTCCATATCACAGGCGTGAACAGAGTGCCCGCCGCGCCGCCAGCCACCAAAGAAATAAAGCTTCTTCTATCGATTCCCATCGTAAATCCACTCCTCTCTTACTTGTGGCAGACGAAACAGGCGTTGCTGGCACCATTTTTGGCGTGGCACTCTTCACACTGCCACATCTTCATGGTGTCCTTGCTGTAGCCCGTGAGTCTGTTTTCGCGGTAGACGGGCGGCGTGCTCATGCTGGCCAGATCATGATGACAGGCCGTACACTCGAACTTGTCCTTGTGCGCGGCGTGGGAAAAATACACGTTGTCGGGCTGCTTCTGATACACCAGCCATTCCACTTCCCGGCCTTTCTTCACGTATTCAGCCACATATCTGGCCTCTTCCGGGTCCTCGCCCTGCACTTCCTCGTGACAGCCGATACAGTTCTCGTTGGTGGGCAACCCGGAAAAGGAGCCGTCTTCCCGGAACGCATGACAGTCTTCACAGGCCATGACCTGGCCCTCCACATGCACGACGTGATCGAACCGGATGGGCTGGGTCTTCTGGCTGTACAGGACCTCGGGAAAGCCCCACCAGCCGAGCACGACCGATACCACCAGGCCGATCAGGAATGGCAGCACCACGCAGCTTTTGCATTTCGCCACAGTCCTCTCCTCCTACCGCGTTAATTTGTAAAAACGGGCACAAAATAATTGCTTCCCAGTATTCAAGCCTTTTGGCTTGTGTCAAGGGATAATGAAAAAAATCACGACTCAAACATAAGACTAACCTGTCGAAATAAAATAAAATATTGAAATTTTCCTGACAGCGAGGGGTTTGAGCCCGAACCAGCCGCAAGGGCTGCCTCTGGATGAGCGATCCAAGAAAAACACTTTCCGACACCGTTTTCAACGCCGGAAGGCTCTTCTTCTCCAAGTGCAACCCCGAAAATGGCAGGAGATGAAACAATCTTCAGGCCTGCCCCTCCAGACCACAACGTAAAAGGGCCGGAAATGCGTTCCGGCCCGACCATCTGCCGCCGAACCATGCCGCACGGCGCAAAATCACGCCCCGGACTCCGCCGTTTCAATCCGGCCGATGTCCCCGGCGGCGGATCAGCCCGGGCTTCATGGATTTCAATCCGTAAGGGCCTTGGCTCCGGCCAGGGCGATACTTTCATCTTCATCCACACTTCCGCCGCTCACACCCACCGCGCCGACGATGGTTCCCGCCTTGTCCGTCAGCAGCACGCCGCCCGCGAAAATAACCAGCCCGCCGTTACTGACTTCGATGCCGTAGAGCGGCTGTCCCGGCTGGGAGGCCTTGCCCAGATCCCTGGTGGACATGTTGAAAAAACGTGCGGTGACGGCTTTTTTCTCCGCAATGTCGATGCTGCCCAGAAAAGCGTCATCCATTCGCGCAAACGCCTTCAGATTGCCCCCGGCATCGACCACCGCGATATTGACGGGCACCTTTATGTCCCCGGCTTTTTTCAGGGCTGCGGCCAGCACGGTCTGGGCCTGCCCCAGAGTCAGATCACCGGGCAGGGTCTTGCGCACATCCTGAGCCACCGCGGCACCGGAAAGCATGCATACCAGACAGCACACCAGCGTGAAATGCATGAATCTTTTCATACCGCCTCCTGCTTGCTGAGGTTGAAGTTACCTCCATTTTATCCCGTAATTCGCTCGTGGCAAAGCGTTTCCTCGACAACACGGAACGTTTCATTTTGACGAATCCCTGTAACCGGGGTAACAACCGCCCACTAAGGACCCGCCATAACACAGCAACAGGAGACGCCCATGGATCCCTCCACCCTCATTCCCCGCGACCTGCCCATTCCCGTGGAATGGGGATGGTTCTATCTGTTCCAGATCCTGACCTTCGTCGTTCACCTGCTGGTCATGAACGCCATGCTCGGCGCGGCCATCATCGCCCTGGTCCATCATCTGCGCGGCAAGGCCGAGACAGAGCCCCTGACCCTGGACATCTCTCGCAAACTGCCTTTCACCGTGGCCATTGCCGTGAACTTCGGCGTCGCGCCCCTGCTCTTTCTGCAGGTCCTGTACGGGCAGTTCCTCTACACCAGCAGCGTGCTCATGGCCGTGTACTGGCTGAGCGTCGTGGGCCTTGTCATCGCCGCCTACGCCAGCGCCTACTATTACGACTTCCGCTACGAGACGCTGGGTTCCATGCGGACCCTGTTCACCGCGGTGACGGCTGTCTGCCTGCTGGCCGTGGCCTTCATCTTCACCAACAACATGACCCTCATGCTCGTGCCCGAAGACTGGACCGCCTATTTCGACAACGCAGCGGGGACCATCCTGCATTTCCGGGAGCCGACCCTCATTCCCCGGTACCTGCACATCGTGGTCTCCTCCGTGGCCGTAGGCGGGCTGTTTCTCTCCCTGGTCTGGCACTGTAAGAAGAACGCCCCCGAAGCCCCGCGCTGGATCGCCCACGGTCTGGACTGGTACGCCTTCGCCACCATGACCCAGATGGCCACCGGTCTCTGGTTTCTCTGGGCCATGCCGGAACGGGTCAAGCATCTGCTGCTGGGCGGCGCCCCCCTGCACACTCTGGTTTTCGCCCTCGGCGCAGTGCTTGGCATGGCCAGCATCAGCACCGCCCTGCAGCGGCGGGTTCGCCTGACCACCACGCTGTTGCTCATGACCATGGTGCTCATGGCCTATCTGCGCGATCTGGTCCGCGACGCCTATCTCTCTCCCTACTTTCAGGTCGGCCAGCGTACAGTGACCGGCGAATATCTGCCCCTCGTCCTTTTCATTCTCACCCTGGCCGCCGGATTGGCCGTTCTGGCCTGGCTCCTCAGAACCGTCGCCAGAGACATGGAGGTGCGCTCATGAACTTTCCGGTCTGGGAACTCCACTGGGCGGGCGGCGGGCTGCTCATCGCCGCCATGGCCGTCTTCCATGTGTATATCGCCCATTTCGCCGTGGGCGGGGGCCTCTTTCTGGTGCTGACGGAACGGATGGGCTACCGCCGGAATTCGCCGGGCATTCTGGAATACACCCGCCGCCACACCAAATTCTTCCTGCTGGTGACCATGGTCCTTGGCGGCATCACCGGCGTGGGCATCTGGTTCACCATTTCGCTCCTGTCTCCGGCGGCCACCGCGCAGCTCATCCATACCTTCGTCTTTGCCTGGGCCATAGAATGGGTCTTCTTCCTGGGTGAAATCGTGGCCCTGTTCGTCTATTTCTACACCTTCGGCAAAATCCGGCCACGGACCCACATGACCGCCGGGTGGCTGTATTTCTTCTTCGGATGGATGTCGCTGTTCATGATCAACGGCATCATCGGCTTCATGCTCACTCCCGGAGACTGGCTCTCCACCCGCGATTTCTGGGACGGATTCTTCAACCCTTCCTTCTGGCCCGCCCTTGTCTTCAGAACCTGTCTGGCCTTCATGCTGGCCGGACTGTACGGCTTCGTCACCGCCGCATGGGAAAAGGAGACCGCCCTGCGCGAAGCCATGGTCCGGCACTGCGCCCTGTGGCTGCTGGCGCCCTTCGCCATCCTGCTCCTCTCGGGCTGGTGGTACGTAAATGCCCTGCCCGAAGCCCAGGAGGCCATGATTCTGGGCGCGAATCCGGAAATAGCGCCCTTCCTGCAGGGCTTCGTCCTGATTTCCGCCGCGCTCTTCGCCGGAGGGCTGATCATGGCCGCGCGCATGCCCGCCCTGGCCAAGCGCTCCGTGGCCGTCACGCTGCTGGTCATCGGGCTCATGTACATGGGCTGTTTCGAGTGGACCCGTGAAGCCGGACGCAGACCCTATCTCATCCACAGCTACATGTATTCCAACGGCGTTCTGGCAGGCTCCGAAAAGGCCGTCTCAGCCACGGGCTACCTGAAAACTTCCGGCTGGAACCGCCATCAGACGGTCACGGCGGAAAACATGGTGGACGCCGGGCGGGAAATTTTCCGCGGCCAGTGTTCGAGCTGCCATTCCATCGGCGGGCCCATGAAGGACATCCGCAAATACACGGCGGGCATCGGCGTCATGGGCCTTGAAGCCCTCATCTCCGGCATGGGCAAGGTCTATGAGTATATGCCGGTTTTCGTGGGCACCCGGCAGGAACGCACGGCGCTGGCCACCTATCTGGCCAGGGAAATCAACGGCCAGACCGAAACCTCCGGCGGGAAACGCCCGGCCCGGCCCGAAATACTTCCGGCCGTTCTGGCGTTCGATCCCGAAGAGGACGACTACGTTCTCCTGGCCTGGAGCGTTCCGGGCCAGAAAACCATCTCCGACTGCGACGCGCAGTTCTCGCTTCTTCCTCCGGGCAGCACCCTGCGTGCCCAGCTCATCCGCCGCGACGCGCAGCCCGTCATCGTCACTGAAGACGTGGTGCTGACCTTCTCCGCGCCAGCCGGATTCGAGCATCCAAGCCGACAGGTCGAATTCTGGAAACACGCCCGCAGTCTTACGGGCAAGGACCTGCCTCCCGACACCGGGCCGACGGGCCGGGGGATGTCCGGCACCATGACCCTCGACGAGGAACATCGGGCATTCACGGCCGAAAACATCCCCGTTCTGCCCTATGGCGAAGGGCTGCCCAACCCCTACCCGGTCTTCACCATCGAGGCCCGCAGTCAGGACGGCGAACTTCTGGCCGTGACCCAGGTGGCCGTGCCCGTGTCCACGGAGCTGGGCTGCAAGAACTGCCACGGCGGCTCGTGGAGCCGGGACGGCGTGATGGGCGTCTCGGCCCGGACGGCCTCGGATGTGCTGCGCAAGCACGACCGGCGGCACAAGACCACCCTCATGGCCCAGGCGGAAAGCGGCGCTCCCGTGAGCTGTCAGAGCTGTCACGCCGACCCGCTGACGGACGCTCCCGGCAAGCCAGAACTGCTGAGCCTCTCGGCGGCCATGCACGGTTTCCATGCCAACTACCTGTCCGGCCTGAGCGGCGCGGAAGCCTGCAACGCCTGTCACGCCACCGGTCCGGACAGCTACACGGCCAGCTTCCGGGGAGTTCACTCCAGGCAGTCCGGAGAATCCTGCGCCAGATGCCACGGGACCATGGAAGACCATGCTCTGAGCCTGCTTCAGGCCGAAAAGGACAAGCCCAAGGCTGGAAAGCTCATGCGTCACCTGCGCCCCCGGCTGGTTTCCGCCGTGGAGGACGTAAACCCGCGCACACCCTGGAACAGCCTGCCCGACTGTCTGGCCTGCCATGTGGAATTCGAGCGGCCCGAAAGCGTCAAGGTCACGGCTTTCAACCAGTGGGCGGAAAAAGACGACCTGTACCAAAACCGCGTGGACGAGGCCGGACTCATGTGCCAGGCCTGCCACGGCTCCGCCCATGCCGAGCACCCGGCCATCAATCCTTTCAACTCCGGCCTGGATTCCCTCCAGCCCATGCGCTACCAAGGGAACAGACGGCCCATCGGAGCGGGCGGCAACTGCGCCGTCTGCCACCGCGAAGAAATGGACGCCGAACTGCACCATCCGAACATGCTGAAAAACTGAAAAGTCCGGTACGACAAAAAGCGGCGGGCCGTATGGCTCGCCGTTTTTTTTTTGCAGCAAGGATATCTGCCTGCCGCCGCGTCATCCGAATTTCACTTTTGATTCTGGACAGCTATCGGGCCTATCCGTTATCGCCGCCTTATTATTCACAAATCCACGCCACTTATCTCTCAAACACGCCGAGGTTCGCATGTCTTCCACCGTCAAAAACTGGATCATCGTCCTGCTCTGCCTGGTGATCGCAGGCCAGGCCTGGCTCCTCCGGGACCGTTTCACCAACGCCTTTCAGGAAGGTCCGCGCATACAGAGCATCTCTCTGGACAGCCCCATGCGTACGACCATCACGGTGGAGTTCAACCGGCCAGCGCCGGAGAGCGCCCTCAAGCACGAACATCCCGCCGAGATCCGGCCCGAAACGGAAGGACAGTGGGTCTGGGCAAACCCGTACACCCTGAAATTCCTGAGCCAGACCTCTCTGCCCCTCAACATGGCGTATGAGGTCCGCCTGAATCAGGACCTGTTCGGGGAAGACATGCCCGAATCCACGAGAACGGCCCGCATCCAGACCGGAGAATTCGCCGTGCGGGAATTCTCCATGAACGAGATGCCCTCCGAAGCCGGACCGGCCATGGTCGAACTGGAAGGAAAGATCAGCTTCAACGCTCCGGTGGACCCGCAGAATCTTCTGGAGGCCATACGGCTGACCGAAGCCAACGGGACGGCCATCGACGTATTTCTGCAGACTTCATGGCGCACCCGCGATTTCGTTTTCCGCAGCGCGCCCATCCTCAAGGAAAAAGACGCCCGCACCCTGACCCTGCGGCTTGCTCCCGAACTGACCGTGGCGGAAAAAAACCTGTCTCTGGGCCGGGAATTTCTGCGCGGCATGACCGTCGTGCTGGATCCGGTGCTGAAGGTGGTCAACCTGACTCCGGACTCCGGGCCGGACCAGTCCCAGATTGTCATGGAGTTTTCCGCGCCCGTACAGGCGGACAAGATCCGCGAGTATATGAAGATCACGCCCGATATCCAGGCCGCCGTGTCCACCCACGGCCGGACCGCCACCATCACCGGCCGTCTGGAACCCGGCAAAAAGTATGAAGTGGCTCTGTCCAGAGGACTCACGGCCGCCGACGGAGCCTCTCTGAACGAAAGCTACCGGACCGCAGTGACCATACCGGACCTGCCGCCCGGCGTGGATTTTTCGGCCAAGGGCATGTTCCTGCCCCGTCAGGGACAGGGGCTCATCGGCCTCGAATATGTCAACACAGACGAACTGGTGCTGACCGTAAGCCGGGTTTTCCCCAACAATCTGAGCGCCCTCTTTCAGGACCACGGCTATGCCATCTTCAGCGGCGGCGAGGATGAAAGCTCCGTGCCCTACCATCTGGGCAGCGAAATCTACCGCAAGTCCTTTTCCTTGCAATCGGCGCCCAACAAAAAGGAAAAGCGCACCATCTCCATGTCCGAACTGGTGCCGGACAACCGGCCGGGCCTGTACAAGCTGAACCTGACCCTGCCTTCGGAATATCAGGGCGCCACGCGCTGGGTGCTGCGCACGAATATCGGCCTCATGGCCAAAGCCTGGGATGGCGGATACATGATCTGGGCCAACTCCATCGACTCCCTGCGCCCCATGCGTGACCTGGAAGTCGCCCTGATCAGCTCCAAAAACCAGATCCTCGCCTCGGCCCGCACGGACGAGACGGGGCTGGCCCGCTTCTCCCGGCCCGCCCAAAACGACGAAATGGGCTATCCGACCATGATCGTGGCCTGGGCCAGGGAGGATTTCAGCTTCCTCATGCTGGATCATTTCGGCATCGACACCACCGGGCTCGATGTCAGCGGCACGTCCGTCAACGCCGCCGGGCTTCAGGCCTACGTTTACGGCAAGCGCGACATCTACCGGCCCGGGGAGACCCTGGATGCGGCCATCCTGATCCGCAACGCCCAGTTGCAGGAGCCGCCGTCGGCGCCCCTGACCCTGGAGCAGAGCGATCCCGAAGGCCGGGTGCTGCGCACCCTGAAACTGATCCCGAACCAGGGCATGGCTACCGTGAGTCTGGACATCCCCGACTGGTCGCTGACGGGCCGGTATTCCCTGAACGTGATGAGCGGGGGTGAAAGCATCGGCACGTACGCCTATCAGGTGGAGGAATTCATTCCGGACCGGATCAGCGTGGAAATCGCCAAAACGCCCCGGCAGGCCGGCCCGGGCCAGAAGTTCGATTTCAACGTGGTCTCGCATTATCTTTTCGGCCCGCCGGCCGCGAATCTGGCCGTTTCGACCAAAATCCGGCTCATCCACGCCTCCTTCACACCCAAGGGTTTTGAAGCCTATACGTTCGGCGATCCGGGGCGGACCTTCGAGCCCATGCCGCTGCTGGCCGCGGATTCCCGGCTGGACGCCGAAGGGCAGGGAAACTTCACCGCGGCCATCCCGGAAAATCTGACCCCGCCGCTGGCCCTGCAGGCGGAAATCACCAGCCGCGTGCAGGAGCAGGGTGGACGCGGCGTCACGGCCAGAACGTATGTGCCGGTCCATGCCTACTCTCTGTATCCGGGCATCAAGCAGCCCGAATCCATGGAGTTCGAGCCCCGGAAAAAGGCTGTTTTCGAATTCGTGACCGTCAATGCCGACGGCGTGCAGACCCAGAACCCGGAACTGATCGTGACTCTGTTTCAGGACCGCTGGCAGACGGTCATGCGTAAATCCGATACGGGAGTGGTGTATGAATCCGTGCGCAATCCGATAGAAGTCTCCACCCAGAGCCTGCCCGCCGGGCTGGGCAAGGGCAGCTTCGAGGTGGTGCCCCAGAACTACGGTTCCTACCGGGTGCGCCTGACGGATCCCAAAACCGGCGCTCTGGCCGAGCAGGAATTCTACTGCGGCGGGTGGGGCTATTCCCCGTGGGCGGTCAAGAACCCGGCCCGGCTGGAACTCATTCCGGATAAGGAAGGCTACCGGGGCGGAGAAACCGCTTCCATCCAGCTCCGCGCGCCCTTTGCGGGCAAAGCGCTGATCTGCGTGGAAGGGCAGGGCGTGAAGCATCACCAGATTGTGGAACTGGCCGGCAATACCGGACAGGTCAGCATCCCGGTAAGCGAAGCCTGGCAGCCCAATGTCTATGTGACGGCCATTCTGGTTCGCAAAGGTACGGACATCCGGCCCGGCACGCCGGGGCGGGCCTTCGGAGCCATTCCCCTGTTCGTGGACAGCCTGTCCAACAAGATGGCCGTGCGCGTGGACGCTCCCGCCGAAGTGCGCCCACAGACGGATCTGGCCATCAGCCTGACGGCCAGGCCCCATTCCAGAGTCACCGTGTCCGTGGTGGACGAAGGCATCCTGCAACTGGCCGGAGGGAAGAACCCCGATCCATTCGGTTTTTTCTACGCCAAACGGGCCCTCGAGGTGAACAGTCTCGACAGCTTCGCCATGCTCTTCCCGTACCTGTCCGCGGCCAAACCCCTGGCCGGCGGCGGCGACGCCCTGGCAGCGGCTTCGAGCTTCATGCGCACCGAGGGCATCCGCCGGGTCAAGCCCGTGACCTTCTGGTCCGGCGTGCTCACGGCCGACGCCTCCGGGAACATCACCCACAATGTGCGTCTGCCCGACTTCCAGGGCGCCCTGCGCATTGTGGCCGTGGCCAACCAGGGCAAGGCCTTCGGCGTGGGCACGGCCATGACCAGGGTGCGCACGCCGCTGGTGCTGACGCCCACCCTGCCCCGGTTTCTGGCCCTTGGAGACACGGTGGAGGTGCCTCTGACCGTGCGTAACGACACGCCGTCGGCGGGGCAGTTCCAGCTGAACGCCACCGTATCCGGCCCAGCCGCGCTGGGGGATGTCCCCGCGCGGCTGACCCTGGAAACGGGACAGCAGAAAACCGTGTACCTGCCCCTGACCTGCGGCAAGGCCGAAGGCAAAGTGGAAGTGACCCTGACGGCCACGGGCAACGGCGAAACCGCGACCGTTTCTGAAGAACTGGACCAGCGTGCGCCCCTGCCCGTGACCCGGATCATGGAAACAGGCGTCCTCAAGGGCGAATCCGGTCTCGTCAGCGCCGCCGCGCCGGACACGCTGCTGCCGGAAACCGTCAAACGCACGGTGCGCCTGTCCGTTCTGCCGCTCATGCGCTTCTCCGGCCATCTGGACAACCTGCTGGGCTACCCCTACGGCTGCTCCGAGCAGACGGTTTCCAAGGCCTTCCCGCTCCTGTACTTCGGCAGTCTGGCCAAGCAGCTGGCTCCCGGCCGGTTCAACACCACCGGCCCGGCGGGGCTGGTGCACGTGGCTATCCGCCGCCTGCAGACCATGCAGACATCTTCGGGCGGCTACGGCTACTGGCCGGGTGCGGAGGCCGACCCCTGGGTTTCGGCCTATGTCTGCCACTTCCTGCTGGAAGCCATGCAGGCCGGGCATACGGTGCCCGAACGCATGATCAACCGCGGCCTGGGCTACCTGACCAATCTGACCAATCCCCCGGCCGACGCCGCCGGATGGGATGTCGAACGGGCCGCCTACGCCCTGTACGTGCTGGCCTTGTCCAAAAATCCCAACCTGGGCAGCCAGGACTACCTGCGTGAAACCTTCGGCAAGAACATGAAGGGCGTGTCCCGGACCCTGCTGGCCGGAGCCTACTTCGCCAGCGGCAATCCCGACGCGGGCTTCGAACTGCTGCAAATCAATCCCGCCTTCGACGACGGACGGCCCGCCAATGGCGCCAACCTGGGTTCGGGCCTGCGCGACCGGGCCCTGACGGCCCTCGTCCTTCAGGCCCAGAGCCCTGACGATCCCCGTCTGGCCGGACTCATAGAGCGCATCAGCGAAGAGCTGGGCAAGGGCCGCTGGTATTCCACCCAGGAAACGAGCCTGGCCTTCATGGCGCTGGGCAAGTTCCTTTCCACCCGGAACGACGATCGACCCTTTGCCGGAACCCTGGCCTGGCCCGGCCAGACCCGGCCCTTCGAGGAAACCAGAACCTTCACCGCCGAGGGCATCCTTACCTCGGGTGAAATCTCCCTGACCAAGACCCCGGCCGACCGCCAGGTCTTCTTCACGGCCCTCACGGCCGGTGCGCCCAAGACTGAAACGCATCGCCCGCTGGCTCAGGGTCTGGAGGTGGAGCAGACCCTCCTGCGCGAGGACGGACAGCCTCTGGACATGAACAACGTCCGTCAGGGAGAACTCATCGTCATGCGCACCCGCGTGCGCAGCACGTCCGGTGATCTGGACAACGTGGTGGTGCAGAGCCTGCTGCCCGCCGGACTGGAAGTGGAGAACCCGCGTCTGGCCACCACCGAGCGGCTGGACTGGATGGAGGATGTCCCCCAGCTGGAAGGCCATCAGGATCTGCGCGATGACCGCATTCTGGTCTTCGCCAGTCTGCGGGGCGACAAATGGGCGACCCGCTACAGCGTGCTCCGGGCGGTGACACCGGGCGTGTTCGCCATGCCGCCCATTCAGGCCGAAGCCATGTATTACCCGGATATCCGCGCCGCCGGCTCCATCGGCACCCTGCGCGTGGTCCGGGACGAACAGCAATGACCCAAAAAGCCGTGGCCCGCGTTCGCCGCGTGGCCACGGCCCTGAGCCTGTTTCTGGTGCTGGCGCTCGTGAGCGCCTTTATCCTGGACAGGCTTTTTCCTTTTCCCGCGGACAGGCTCGAACCCGCGCCGTCCACCCGCGTGCTGGACAGAAACGGCAAGCCTCTGCGCTATTTTCTGGCTCCGGACGGCATGTGGCGCTTTCCCGTGACCCTGGACGAAGTCTCCCCGGATCTGGTCACGGCCCTGATCCACTCCGAAGACCGGCATTTCCGCCATCATCCGGGCGTCAATCCGCTGGCCGTGATCCGCGCCATGTGGAGCAACCTCCGGCACGGACGCGTGGTCAGCGGCGCGTCCACCATTCCCATGCAGGTGGCCCGCATGGCCGACCCGCGCCCGCGCACCTTCGGCGCCAAGCTGGTGGAAGCCCTGCGCGCCCTGCAACTGAGCGCCCATTACTCCAAGGAACAGATTCTGACCTGGTACGTGAACCTCGCGCCCTTCGGCGGCAACGTGGTGGGGGTGGGAGCCGCGTCGTGGCAGTACTTCGGCAAAAAGCCGGACGCCCTGTCCCTCGGAGAAATAGCTCTTCTTTCGGTGCTGCCGCGCTCGCCCTCGCGCTACAATCCGCTGAAAAACCCCGAGGCGGCCCTGAGGGTGCGTAACCAGGTACTGAAGCGCTTCGCACGAAACGGCGTGTTCAGCGCGGCACGCATCGCTGAAAGCCAAAGCCGCCCGCTGCTGGCCTCGCGGGCCGCCGTGCCCCAGGCCGCGCCGCATTTCTGCCGCTGGCTGCGTTCCCGTCTGCCGGAACAGGCCGTGCTGCGGAGCAGTCTGGACAAACGGATGCAGGGCATTGCGGAGTCCGCCATCGCAAGCCGCCTGGAGGAGCTGCGCCGCGCGGCCGTCGGGTCCGTAGCAGTGGTGGTGCTCCATACCCGCACCCGGGAAATTCTGGCCTATGCGGGTTCGCCCGATTTCTGGGACACGGCCCGCCAAGGACAGGTGGACAACGCCCTGTCCAGACGCTCCCCCGGCTCCACCCTGAAACCCTTTCTGTACGCCCTGGCCTTCGATCAGGGGCACCTTGCGCCCGGATCCATGCTGCTGGATGTACCCACGGATTTCGGCGGTTACATGCCGGAAAACTACGGTCAGGACTTTCAGGGTCTGATCAGCGCGCGCATGGCCCTGGCCACCTCTCTGAACGTGCCGGCCGCGCGCCTTCTGGCCCGATGCGGACTGGCTCCCTTTCACGATCTGTTGCGGCGGGGCGGCCTGACCACTCTGGACCGGCCTGCCGCCCATTACGGTCTGTCTCTGGCTCTGGGCGGATGTGAAGTGCGCCTGCTGGAACTGGTCAATCTTTACGCCACGCTGGGCGCGGGCGGCGAGTACCGTCCGGTCAGACCGCTGACAGGGGGGAACCGCCTCGGCGGAACGCAGATCATTTCTCCGGAAGCCTCGGCCATGGTGCTCGACATCCTGGCCGCCACCAGACGCCCGGAAATGTCCGATTCCTGGGAATTCACCGTCGGCGCGCCCGCCGTGGCCTGGAAAACCGGCACCTCCTTCGGCCACCGCGACGCCTGGGCCGTGGGCCTGAGCCAGGAACTGGCCATCGGCGTCTGGGCGGGCAACCCCGACGGCTCCCAGTGCAAGAACATTTCCGGGACCCTCCATGCGGGACCGCTGCTCTTCGATCTGTTCCGGATGCTTTCTCCCGGCACGACCAGCCTGCCCCGGTTCGCCGCCCCGGCCCTGCGCCGGATTCCGGTCTGCGCGTTAAGCGGACACCGGCCCGGACCGGCCTGCCCCACAACCCTGACCCAGGCCATTGCCGGAGTGACCAGCCTCCCGGCCTGCACCCTGCACAAACGCATCTTCGTGGACCCGGAGACCGGCCTGCGCCTGCACGGCCACTGTCTGCTGAACCGGACCGCATGGGAGGAAACGGCGCTCATCTGGCCTGCCGAACTGGTGGCCTACCGCATGGCTCAGGGAGCGCCTCTGCCCGGCCTGCCCAAAGTCCATCCCGATTGCCCGGACGTGCCGGAGGAAAAAGGCCCGCTCATCCAGTCCCCGTCGGCCCGCACCCCGTACCTGATCCGGCCCGACGCCCCGCCCGAATTCCAGCGGCTGGCCCTGGTCGCGGCTCCCGGCACCGGAGCGGCCGTGCATTACTGGTATGTGGACGGCCGCTACGTGGGGCACGCCTCGCCGGAAACACCCTGCTTCGTCACCCTGGAGCCAGGCCGCCACAGCGCATCCGTAACCGACGATCTGGGCCGCGGCAGCCAGATTCACTTCATGGTCCGCGAACTGGCAGATCCCCAGAGAGGGACGGCTCTGCGCGATGCCGCAAGACCCCGGTGACAAACGCGGGGCGGCCTTCAAGAAATCCTCTCCGGCAGGCGTCTTGAAATAAAAAACGTGGATTTCCTGAGGAAACCCACGCTGAGAAATCACACCGAAGCCCGCAGGCTCCGCAGTTCATCCGCGAATCAGAACGGCGCGTCGTCCATGCCGCTGGCCTCGGATGGAAACGGCGAGCCCATGTCCTCATAGCCCATGTCGGCGTTCTGGCCGGACTGGTTTCTCTGGTACTGAGGCGCGGGAGCGAAACCGCCTTCGGACTGACGGGAATCCAGCCCCAGCACCCGGTCCGCACGGATTTCGGTGGTGGTGCGCTCCATGCCTTCCTTGTCCTGCCACTTGCGGGTCTCCAGCTTGCCTTCGATATATACCAGACGCCCTTTGGACAGATAATTTCCACAGAACTCCGCCTGCTTGCCCCAGACCACAATCCGGTGCCATTCGGTTTTTTCCACCTTCTGGCCGTCCTTGCTGGTGTATGTCTCGTCCGTGGCTATGGAAAAATTGGCCACGGGCTGCCCGGAAGCGGTGTAACGCATCTCCGGATCGCGGCCCAGCCGGCCGATCAGCAGCACCTTATTCAGACTTCCCGCCATATCGTCTCCTTTTCACCCCTACTCACGGCCGGGGCGTGTTTCGTTCCAGTTCGGTCAGGCCTTCCTCGATGCGGTCGGTGGCTGCATTGGCGGCCTTGGGATCCCAGTCGGCCAGAGCTTCTTCCAGCTTGCGCGCCTGCTCCGTCACGGGTGGAAGATACCGCGACAGCGCCTGACGCAGCGCGTCCGATCCTTTTTCAAATCGGAGCATGTCATCCAGAGCCCGGACAAGTTCCATCACGCCCTCCTTCTCGAGGGGAAAGCCCGGCCGGGTTTCCTCGAAGGCCCATTTCCAAAGCAGCGGCCACTCCCGGCGCACATCATCTTCGGCATAAGTGTAGGCATACAGCCGGACCTGCAGGACTTTACCCATCGCGCTCCTCCCAGTCGCTCTGCACGCGGGCGACGACTTCCTGAATTTCACTCAGATGGTCTTCGGGACATACGCCGATGAGCGGACTGTCCCGGTCAACGGAATCGTTGGTTTCAAAATAGACCGCATAGATAATGCCCGCCGGACCCGTGTACCGGACCGCCGTTTCCCGCTTCATCCGGGACAGGATGAACAGGTCCATGCCGTCTTCCACCTGCACGGTCTGGCTGCCCTTGGTCTTTATCTTGATGTCCACATCCGGATAAAAGTAGTACTTTCCCTTTTCCGGGGCAAGGAAGAGGGAAAGAGAGCGCCGCAGGATGCGGGCCACCACCTCGTCCCTGGTCAGAAAATGGCGGATGGTCATGAGCTCCTGCCCGGCCTGCACGAACTGCCCGTTCTGCACTTCCGCCAAAGACATGAGCTCGCCTTTCTGCGGCGCGTGCAGCGGCCGGACACTCTTCTCCCGCTCCAGCCGGGCCAGAAGCGTGCCCGGCTTTTCCTTCCAGGTGCCGCCGGGGCCGGTCACTCTGGCTCCGGGCTCGCTGGTCACGAACTCCACCCTGCCGCAGTGCGGAGCGCGGATGATCACCTTCTCGTAGGGCTCCTCCCGCAATTCCCGCAGCAGCTCTTTCACGTCGATCACAGATGGCCTCCTAGCGGTAATACAGATTGCGGCCGCCCATGGTTTGCAGCGACTGCACCAGATTGTTCCGGATTTCCCTGCGGTCCCAGATGCCCTGAACATGCCCGCGCGACAGGGCCTGAAAAGCGTTGTGGTAGTGGGGAGGAATGTCCATGCCCGTGGTTTCCTTGATGACTCCCGGTCCGGCGAACCCGATATTGGCCGACCGCACCGCGAACTGATACGGCGAGCAGCCCAGGAAGCTGGCCACCGGACCTGCGTAGGAGTTGGTATCGTACAGGACCAGATAAAGACCGCCCGCCTCGATGTAGCGGCGCACGGCCATGGTGCAGCGCGGCATCTGGATGACCCCGTTGACGCCCTCCTGAATGCGGATGCCCGCCGTGCCGTGCACATACGAAAGGAAAGGCAGCTGTTTCTTGCGCGCCCGTTCCATGGCCCGGATGAATTTTTCCCCCTCGGCCGCTCCCACGCTGCCGCCGCGAAAGGCCGCCATGAACATGGCCACCATGACGGAAGTGCCTTCGATGCGGGCCTCGAAGGTCATGCACCCGCACTTGTGACCGGTCTTGCGCTTGGCCTCGTCCAGTTTCAGATCGAAACCGTCGAAACTCAGCGGATTGATGGATTCGATTTCGGAGAAGATCTCGTAAATGGAGCCGGGATCAAAAATATTGTGCAGATACCACTGATGCTCCATGGGAAAATGATGACCGCAGAAGCTGCACAC
>JAUMXF010000003.1:15847-26067 GCA_030529235.1 Pseudomonadota bacterium | reverse complement strand
AGCCCATTCCCCGAAAAGATCCGGGGCCCACTGGTCCAGGCAGCCATGCACCGCCGTGTTGGGGCAGGCCACGGCGCGGTCCTTTCTGGCCTGGGGGCTGACATAGCGCCACTGCCCGTTGCTCTGGGCGGAATCGTTCCAGGCCGAAAGAGAAGTCAGCCCCTCCTTGTCCACGCGCTTCTTGTTCGAGCCAAGCGACAATCTGCCCGCAAGGCTTTTCCAGAAGCGGGAAGAACGCCCCACAACCACCTGCATTTCGGCCTGCACGTCTTCGGCCAGCTCCGTGACTTTCTTGCGCTGCCTGCCGAACAGATCGTAACGGAAATACGAATACAGGGCCGTCCACATCTCGCCCAGAGACTCGCTGCCCCGGCTGAACCAGTGCCGCTTGTCCATGTAGGCGAACTGGGCCATGCGCCGGTATTTGGTGTAACGCATCCACAAAAGACGTTCCTTTGCCCTGGAATTGAGACTCCAGCGCACATACACGTCCGCCCCCTTGTGGCGTTTCAGGGCGATGGAACGAAAAAGCCGCAGGCCGCTGACGTTCAGCACGATTTCGTCCGTGGACCGGATCACGGCTTTGCGCAATTTACGGAAAAAGTCGTAGTGTTCAGGCCGGGCGCCCAGTTCGGGCTCGTTGATCTTCCAGTCCACATAGCCCATGGCCCGGTTGTCGTCGGCCGTGATCCTGAGCTGTCTGGCGCAGCGCTCGATCAGCTCCGGCTCGGCGCGCTGACCGTCGCGCAGACGGCCCTCGATGGCCGCCGCGCCCTCGGGGGAAATGACCGAATAGTATCCGTGGGAGAGCATCATGCGCGTGTCGGCCAGCCCGATGGCCTCGGCGCCGCCGGAACCGCCCTCGGAAATGACGGCGACGATGGGCACCTTGATGCCCGCCATTTCATAGAGATTCTTGGCGATCTGCTGGGCCGCTCCGGGATAGTCCTCGATAGGGTAGGAGCCGGGAGTGAAAATATATGTGTGGATGGGGATGTTCTCCGTCTCCGCGACCTTCATGTAGTGCAGGGCCTTGGCATTGCCCCAGGGCTTGACCGAGCCGCCGTTTCTGAATTCCTGTCCGTGCCCCTTTTCCTGGCCGATGACCATGACCGCCTGATGATGCAGCTTCTTGCCGCGCTTGCGGGTGATGTAGGCCCGGGCGATGAGCATGGCGGGATCGATGCTGTAGTCGTCCTGGCCGCCGATCTCGGTGTAGTTGTCGTAGACGTTTTCCAGAATGTCCTTCAGGCAGATACGCTGCGGATGGCGGACGATGCGCACCTTGTTCATGGGCGTCAGGTCCCGCTCCAGCTTCTTTTCCAGAAAGCGGAACAGTTCTTCCAGGGTCTCCAGCTGCCGGACGGCTTCCTGCTTGTTCAGTTCCGGCACGCGGGAGACGAACTCCCCGAATCTGGTTTCGAGCATGCTGACGTTGCTGTTCTCGTCCGGGGCAAAAATATCCTGAATGTATTTCAGGCGGTCCCGAAGTTCCTGCGTGCGTTTTTCCATATCCATAGGGCGCCGTATGCCTCGCGGATGTTGATTTTCGCCGGGAAACCGGCTTCGGCTGAATGTCCGAACGGCCGTCAGGAAATGTCGTCCCGAAACGGCAGGTTGTTCAGAAAACCAGAATCTTCTCGGTTTTGCGCTTCAGAAACGCGATGTTGGACTTGAGCGGTTCGCCGCCGGCGTTTTCCCCGGCCAGACTGAGAGTGTCCAGAAATTCCTGCCCGCGCGTTCTGGCCTCGGCCAAGTCCTTACCCCAGATAATGGCCAGGGCCAGATTGGGGTCGAAATCCGTGGGGATCTCGTATTCCCGGTCGCGCGGAACCTGCGTGTGCATGGTCAGCCAGGGCTGTTCGGGCCAGTCGAAAGACGTGATCCGGCCGACCCAGGGGGCGAACCTGTTGTCCGGATCTTCGGCGATGATGCGGTACTCGATGCCCACGCCGTCCAGCCGGATATCCTGCTGCGCATACCCCAGGGGAGCACCCAGCCCCACCCGAATCTGCTCGGCGATGAGGTCCACGTCCCCGCGGCCCTTGATGGACGCGATGCGGGCCGACACCCCGTTTTCCACCTGAATGCGGGTGTTGACCTCCATCAGAAACGGCTGTCCCGTGGGACTGACGATCCATTCCCAGGTGCCCACGTTGTCGTATCCGGCCTCCCGGGCCATGCGCAGGGAATATTCGGTGATATCCTCGAGAACCTTTTTGGCGTCAAAGGCGTAGCGCAGGGAGGACGGATCGAACCCCGGCGCCACTTCGATGCGTTTCTGCCGCCCCAGAGACTGCACCGAGCAGTTGCGGGTACCGAAATGCACCGGGTTCTGCCCCGTACGGTCGGCCAGGACCTGTACTTCCAGATGATTGAAGTCGAAAATGCGCTGTTCGATGAGCACGCCTTCGTCCCGGAACTGGCGTTTGGCGTAGTTTTTGATGCGGCGCAGAACGCTTCGGAACTTGTCCGGGTCGTCCACTTCCTCGATGCCCATGCCACCCCCGCCAGCCGAAGCCTTGACCAGAATGACCGGGTTGTTCACCCCCTGCTCCTTCTGAAAGGCAAAAAGGGAGCGGGCGATGTCCTCGGCTTCCAGGTCGTCGGTCACGGGCCTGTCGGAGCCGGGCACGGTGGGCACGCCGAGTTTGCGGGCCAGACGTTTGGTGTTGATCTTGTCGCCGAGTTCCCGGATGACCTGCCAGGACGGCCCGATGAAAATGAGCTTGCGTTCGCGCTGGGCCACCCGACGGGCGAAACGGTAATCCTCGGCGAAAAAGCCGTATCCGGGATGGATGGCCGTGGCACCGGAATGATCGGCCACGGCGAAGATTTCATTGGCATCCAGATAGGCGCTGACCCGGTACAGCGAATCTTCGCCTCCCAGGTTTCTGGCCAGAACACAATGCTCGCTGTGCCGGTCCGGCTCAGTGAAAAGCGCCACAAAATCAAGGCCCAGCTTGCGGCAGGCCTGCATGATGCGGATGGCGATCTCACCCCGGTTGGCGATCAGTATCTTATGTTTTTTGGGTTCGCTGGTTTTCATGCCCAAGCCTTTTCTGAAGATGGATTGGCAAAAGCCGCCTCAGCATGGAGAGCCAGAGTCCCCTGAAGCTTCATTCGGGGCGGTTCACGGCCCTTGCCTTATGAACGTCGCCGGTTTCCGGCTGCCTCGCGGGCAAAGATGAATAGCGGCAGAGAATGGCGGGAGACGGCGCGCAATGTGCAAAGCAGCCGGGAGCCCCTCCTTTACTCTCAAGGCGGCGCTTATCTTCTTCGCCGGAAAGGAGCAAGCCTCCGGGCCGGAGCGGTCCTGCGGAATTCGCACCAGCCCGGAATTTGCAATAATCCGAAATACGCTGCACAGATGACGGTGTTTCAGATACCGCAAACAAAAACCAGACGCCCAAAGTTATTTTGGCCCACACCACCCTTCCAGCCAAGGAGAACACATGCCCGATATCCAGCGCCGGACCGGACTTGCGACCGAATGGCTGCGCCGCCATTTTGACGCCATACCCTCCACGGCCCTTGTGCTGGGCAGCGGACTGGACGGCTGGATCGACCCGGCATGGATCCGGCAGCGCATTCCCTATACGGAAATTCCGGGCTTTCCCCGTTCCACCGTGAAAGGACACGCCGGGATGCTCATCCTGGCCGAGGTGGAAAGGCGGTATCTGGTCATTCTCTGCGGCCGGCTCCATCTTTACGAAGGCTACAGCGCTCAGGAAATCACCCTGCCTGCACGGGTACTGCGACAGCTCGGAGCGGAACGGCTGATCCTGACCAACGCCGCCGGAGCCCTGAACCCGCTTTTTGCCGCCGGCGGACTCATGCTCATCACCGATCATATCAACATGACCGGAAAAAACCCCCTCACCGGCCCCAATGTGGAGGCCTGGGGGCCGCGGTTTCCGGACATGTCTCAGGTTTACAGCCCGGAACTGCGGGAAAAAGCCATGCGGGCGGCACTCTCCTGCGGCCAGCGTCTGGAGCAGGGCGTTTATGCGGGCATAGCCGGGCCAAGCCTTGAAACTCCGGCCGAAACCCGTATGTACCGGGCGCTGGGTGCGGACGCCATCGGCATGTCCACGGTGTCCGAAGCCATTGTGGCCCGGCACATGGACATGGATGTGCTGGGCATTTCCTGTCTGACCAACAAAAATCTTCCAGACTGCATGGCCCCCACCTCGTACGAAGAAATCCTGGAACAGGCCGGACGCTCCGGCGCGGCTCTGGGCGATTTACTGTGTAACCTCATTCCTCTCCTGTGAGTCCGTCATGACCGACAGCGCGCACATTCTCACCGAAATCCGGGACAATATCGTCAAACGGGACGCCATCAAGGCCCAACTGGTTCTGGATTATCTGGAAAACGTGGACCAGGCCGTCCGGGAACAGGTCATCGAAGCCTTTGCGTCCGCTCCTCCGGACTTCGCAGTGCCCATTCTCGCCGCCTTCGCCGAAAAGCGGACGGCTCTGGCCGCCGGTCTTCCTCTGGTGCGCGAAGTCCTGGCCATAAAAATCCTGGCCATGCCCGAACTGGTTCCCCGGGCTCTGCGCGCCCCCCAAACTCCGGGCCGCCAGACCATCATCGGCCTGGCCGGAGAGCTTCGCCTGGAAGGCGTTGCCCCGGACCTCATCGAAGTCCTGCTGTCCGCCACAGATGTGGACGATATCAGACAGTGCATCGACGTGCTGGGCGATATCGGCGATCCGCAGGCCACCAACAGCCTGAGCGACTTTCTCTACTCCGGGAACCGGACCCTGATCATCTCCGCCATCAAGGCTCTGGGCAAAATCGGCACGCCCACGGCCATGCTCCGCCTGGCCGAAAGAATGGGCACGGACAATCAGCTGGACCTGCTCATTCTGGACATCTTCGCCCGGGTGCAGGACTCCACCGCTCTGGACAAACTGAACGAGGCCATCCGCTCGCATTTCGCTCACTTACGCACCTACGCCAAGAAAGCCCTGACAGCCATCGGCCCCAAAGCCGTACCCCTGCTGACCGGGAATCTGCTCTTCGACGATCCGGATCTCCAAATTCACACTCTGAACGTGCTGGGCGACATCGGCGACCCCGCGGCCATTGCTCCCATCCGCAAGCTGCTGCACAACCAGCCCGGAAACGCCAATGTGCGCTTCGCCGCCTACGAAGCGCTGGGCCTTCTGCCGCTGGAAAAAGGCGCCTACATCCTGACTCATGGACTGGCCGACCCTGTGGAGCACGTCTGCATCGCGGCGGCCAAGGCCATTGACCGCAATTTTACACCCATCATGGCGGCGGGTATCAAAAATCTGACCAGCGGCCAGGACGAAGACTCACGGCGCATTCTCAAAACGGCCATCGACGCCCAAGCCAGTCACATCTTTCTGACCCTGATCGCCGAAGAACGGATGCGGCCCGTGGCGCTGACCTATCTGGCGCAGGCCCATCAGGATGTCCGGGAGTTCTTCCGCGGCGTGCTTCAGAAGAACGGCCACGCTGAGCTGGCCCGGGAACTGCTCAAATCCGCGGATGACGCCCGCGTGCGGAAACGTGTCTGCGCGGTGGATGACTCGCGCATGATCCTGAACATCTACAAGACCACTCTGTATGAACTGGGCTTTGAGCCCGTACTGTTCGAATTCCCGGCCAGCGCCCTGGAGTGGCTGGAAACGGAGCAACCGGAAATCCTGCTCACGGACCTGAACATGCCCGACATCAACGGCATCGATCTGTGCCGGGCCGTCCGGAAAAATTTCTCCAAGGAACAACTGCCCGTGATCATGATCACCACCCAGAACGAGGCCAACGACAACAGGGCCGCGTTGGAGGCGGGCATAAACGACATCATGTACAAGCCTTTCACCAAGGATACGCTGAGCGCCATGTTGCAACGCTTTGTCTGACGGCAGTCCATGGCTCATCCGCAGTGAGCCGTCCTGAAAACAATCCACGACAACAAAACAAAGAGGCCCGGAGTTTTCTCCGGGCCTCAAAACAACAGAGCTGAATTTCCGCGGGTTCAGATACCCATGATATTGTAACCCGCATCCACGAAGAAGACCTCGCCCGTGATGGATCTGGAAAAATCTGACGCCAGAAAAAGCCCGGTCTTGCCGACATCTTCCTGAGTAATGTTGCGGCGCAGCGGAGCGCGTTTTTCAATGGTAGACAGAATGGATCTGAACCCCGAGATGCCGGACGCGGCCAGAGTTTTCAGCGGCCCGGCGCTGATGGCGTTGACCCGGATGCCGCGCTCCCCCAAATCCATGGCCAGATAACGCACGCTGGCCTCCAGAGCGGCCTTGGCCACACCCATCACGTTATAATTGGAAACGACCTTCTGCGCCCCGTAATAGGTCATGGCCATGACCGAAGCGTTGTCACTCAACAGCTTCTCATAGGCTTGGCACAACGCCACCAGGGAATAGGCCGAAATATCAAGGGCCAGATGAAAACCCTGCCGCGAAGTGTCCACATAGCGGCCCATCAGGTCATCGCGATTGGCAAAAGCCACGGAATGCACGAGGATGTCAAAACAGCCCCACTTTTCCGTCACCAGCTCGGCGGAACGCGTGATGGCCTCATCATCGGTCACATCACACTGGAACAGGAAATCTCCGCCCAGTTCCTGATAAATGGGCTCCACCCGTTTCCTCAGCGCCTCGCCCGCGTAGGACAGAGCAATGGACGCGCCGTTGTTCTTCAGTTCCCTGGCAATGGCATAGGCAATGCTTCTGTCGTTGGCCACGCCGAAGATCAGGGCCTTTTTCCCTTGAATGAGCATGAATTTTCTCCGGTTTCAATTTCAGTTTCCGTCCGGGGAAATCTTCCGCAACAGCGGCCGCCGTCACGGCAGCTGCAGGGAGGAACCAGTCAGACGTTCGTAAGCTTCCAGATATTTCTTCTGGGTTTCGGCGATAACTTCCTCCGGCAGTGTCGGAGCGGGAGGCGTCATATCCCAGCCCGAACGTACCAGCCAGTCCCGCAAATACTGTTTGTCGAAGCTGGGCTGAGACTTTCCGGGCGCATACCTGTCCGCGGGCCAGAATCTCGAGGAGTCGGGAGTCAGCACTTCGTCGATAAGCAGAATATCCTTCCCGTTCAGCCCGAATTCAAACTTGGTGTCGGCAATGATGATGCCCCGTTCGGCAGCCATATCCCGCCCCCGGGAATAGATAGCCAGGGAAATTTCCTGAATGCGTTTCAGAAGTCCCTCCCCGATCCGGGATCTGGCGTCGGCCAGAGTGATGTTCTCGTCGTGTTTTTCCTGCTCGGCCTTGGTGGACGGCGTGAAAAGAGGCGCGGACAATTTGTCCGAATCCACCAGACCGGCCGGCAATCTGTGGCCGGACACGGAGCCGCTGGCCACGTAATCCTTGTAACCGGAGCCGGTCAGATAGCCGCGCACAATGCATTCAATGGGAAAAGGCTTGGCCTTGCGCACCAGCACGGCGCGGCCCTCCAGCTCCTGGGCATAGGAGGCCAGTTTGGCCGGAAAATCCCGCACATCCGTGGTCAGCAGATGGTTGGGGACCAGATCTTTGAACATGTCCATCCAGAAAATGGTGATCTGGTTCAGCACGACGCCTTTGTATGGAAGCGGCTCGTTCATGATCACATCGAACGCGGACATGCGGTCCGTGGTCACAATGAGCAGGGTCTGCGGATCAATCTCGTAGATATCTCTGACTTTTCCCCGGGAAAGCAGGGGATACTCGCGAATATGTGTTTTGGTGACAACTTGCATAAGTTCTCCGTTAAAAGGCGGCTGGAATTGCTCCCCGGCTCTGCCGCAAGGTTCGCGTTTTTGTGTTTCCCCATTCCGCAAATCCGCGGAAAAAGCGGATCATTCTGCGGACAGGCGCTGTTCCACACTGCGGGCATGAGCCTCCAGACCCTCCAGGCGGGCCAGTCGGGCGATTTTTTGGCCATGCAGCGAGAGATAATTCCGGTCCGTAGCCAGAAGACTCGTCTTCTTGCAGAAGGTTTCCACGGACAAGGCCGAAGAAAATCTGGCCGTAGCCAGGGTCGGCAGCACGTGATTCGGTCCGGCGAAATAATCGCCCACGGGCTCCGGCGTATGCTGCCCCAGAAATACCGCCCCGGCGTTTCTGATCCGGCCTGTCCAGGCCCACGGATCAGCAACGCTCAGTTCGAAATGCTCCGGCGCCAGAAGGTTGACCAACTCCATGCCTGTCTCAAGGTCGGCGACATGTATCAACGCGCTCCAGTTTTTCAGCGCATCAGCGGCAATACCCTTGCGCGGCAATGTTCCCATCTGCCGGGACAATTCTGCCCGGACTTTTTCCAGAAGGCTCTCATCCGGCGAAATAAGCAGACTGGAGGCCAAAGAGTCATGCTCCGCCTGGGAGAGCATGTCCGCAGCCAACCACGCCGGGTCGGCGGTGTCATCGGCCAGAATGGCGATCTCGCTGGGGCCTGCGATCATATCGATACCCACCTGACCGGCCACCAGCCGTTTGGCAATGGTCACAAAAATATTGCCTGGCCCGGCGATGACATCCACCCGGGGGATGGTTTCCGTTCCATAGGCCAAGGCGGCGACGGCCCAGGCCGATCCACACAGATAGACATGTTCGATGCCCAAAATGGCGGCGGTAGCCAAAATATAGGGGTTCAGCGTCCCGTCTCTGCGGGGCGGGCTGACCACATGGATATTCGGGACTCCCGCCACCTGGGCTGGAATGGCGTTCATGAGCAGGCTGGAAATAAGCGGCGTTTCTCCCCCCTGGCCCCCCGGCACATAGAGACCGGCGCGCTCCACAGGCAGGACCAGTTGTCCCAGAGTGACGCCGGGAGAGGGCATGGTCATCCAGGAATTCTGCTTCTGATGTTCGTGGAATTCCCGGATGTTCCGGGCCGCTTCGGAAATAACGGCCATATCTCCGGCAGGAATATCACGAAGGGCCTGCGCGATATTCGCGGCGGAAGCCCGCAGGCCGTCCGGGCTCAAGTCCGGACAGTCAAAACGGCGGGTGTAGTCCATTACCGCCTGATCGCCGTGCGAACGTACCTGTGCGATAATATCCCGCACCCGATCTTCCACTCCATCGGCAGCAATATCGCGGGAGGCAAGCCAGGTCCGGATTTCTTCTCCGGAAGTGGACGATGTATGAGAAATGAAACGAATAGGCATGCCAACCCTCGAAATTAAGGAAATGAACAGCAGGGGATTATCTATGTCCCGACAGGCTGGAAAGTCAAACCATACCCGAGATTCCAGCCATCCGGCAGTCCGGACCGGAAAACAAAACGGGCCGGAGTTTTGCAGCTCCGGCCCGGATGGCGTCAGGCGAGAATACCTTGGCCTGAGTTAGAACTTGTACTGGAAGCCGATGGTACCGAAGTAGGAAGGATCTTCGCCCTTCACATCCTTCAGGTGCGGAGCCAGAAAGCCCAGTTCGTTGATGGCGGCCAGATTTTCATAGATCATGTACTTGTTCACGAGGTACACTTCCCAGGCGGAATCCTTGGTGTCGAAGGAAACGCCGGCGTTCTTGTCGGAAGTGCCCTGAGCATACACGACCATCAGACGGTGGGACAAATTTTCAACAAAGGTGATGTCGTCCAGATCCAGACCGACGGTCCACAGGCCGGTGCCATCGCTGACAGGGCCATAGGCGTCGGAGAAGAAGGAATCATAACCGGTGCTGAAAGCGCGCACGCCGCCGATATAAGGAGTCACGCCCCAGCCTTCGGCCAGAGTCGGCAGGAAGGTCTGATCGTCGTCCTTGGCGTCGTCCTTACCGGTGCCGTAGGTACCGAACAGGGTGGCGGTCAGCATGTCAAACTTGTAGGAAGCGGCCAGAGCGGCATACCAACCCTTGGTTCTGATGTCCTTGTTGTCAGTGCGGCCTTCGCCGTAGATGAGGTCGGCGGCAAAAGTCAGCGGATCAAGGACTTTCACTTCGGCGTTGAGGCCCAGCCACCAGGCCTTGGCGTCGTCGTTAATGCTGTAGAGAGAACCGATGCCATCGCTGCCCAAAGGAGCGGCGGTCCTTTCGCCCATCCTAGCATAGACAAAGTACGGAGTGATATCCAAAGCATCGGTCGTTACGGGCACGGCCAGGAAAGCCATGTCCAGATCGTCTTTGTCTTTACCGGAGGCGTCAAAATTGTCGGAACCGTCGACGCCGCGGGTATAGGCCACGGTCACGCCAACCATGTCGTTGATGGGGGCGCTGACCACCAGAGCGGCCGCGTC
>JAUMXF010000003.1:0-15747 GCA_030529235.1 Pseudomonadota bacterium | reverse complement strand
GTGCGCATACGCTGGGTGGTGGCGTAGTTGTCGGCATCAGCATTGTCCGAATTGAAATCATTCAGGTTCGCGGACCAGATGCCATATACGTCCAGATTGCCTTTCACCTTCAGCTCGGTGGCGGAAGCGCTGGAAGCGACGCCAAAACAAAGGGCCGCCAACAGGGCTACAAAAGCAAAACGTTTCATGGATTCTTCCTCCTTTTGCGTTGATAGAACCAATCTTCTGACGCCTGCAAGGGCCAGTACGACAAGGCCGGTTAAAAAAGCAAGCTTTTTCTACCGTGAAATCCCCAAAAATTCAATTTTTTTTACTGCAAAATCTGCGGCCCTGCGCTGGAACCCTGCCCTAAATCCAGAGGGTAAGCCATTATGGTCGCCCTGCGCTCCTTTGTACCAGTCAGTCCTGTGTGGGAATTGACGCAGACAATCAGGTCCAGCACGCCGTCGTTATCCAGATCGGTCAGGGCGTAATCCGCGACAGTCCCCTTGATGCGCGCCGTCTTCCACTGCAGGGACATGCCCACGCCATCCCAGTACAGGCAGTGAATCTCTCCCTGGGGATAGTCCCGGTATCTGGAGAAGAACTGCGCCGAAACGGAGATATTCCGGCTGATGACCAGCTCAAACCTGTTATCCCTGTCCAGATTGGACGAAATCCCCCGCAGCGGGATGTATACCATATCCAAAGGCTCGCTGCTGCCGTCGGGCTGCTTCATGCCCAGGGGAGCCGAATGGTACTCAATGCCCAAAGATGAGCCGGCGTATGTCTCCTCCGTACTGGCGAGCAGGTTGCCTGCGGAGTTGTACACACGCATGCGGTCGTAATCGTCGATCATGACGATCTGATAATCTCCTTCAGCAGGCAGAAAGGTCACATTGAAGACGTTACCGCCCATGGGCAGAGACACGCTCGGGCCGGGCGTATATTTGCCTCCCGACTTGATCATCTGATGAATCTTGCTGTCCAGATACTTGATTCTGCCCACGCTTTGACCGACCAGCGTGGAGGCAAAGGCCGGGGGCATGTTCAGCACGCCGAGAAAATAGGGGATATTGTCTTCCTGGACGGAAAACTTTCCGCCATCGAAGCTCACGATGAGTGAACGGGGCTCCTTTTTCAGGGCTGCCGAAACGATCAGTTCATGCCGTCCGTTGCGGCCCAGATCCATACTGTTCAGGCGGACATAATTACGTCCTTTGGGCAGGACCATCTCAGCGATCTGCACCATCTGTCTGTTTTCCACACGGAAGGCCAGCAGGTGTGAGGCCGTCATCAGAAAAACCTCGTTTTTGCCGTCGCCGTCACCGTCGCACACCACCATGCCTCGTGAAGCAAAAGGCAAGGACTGACTGCGCCAGCGGCCCATGGAGGCGTCCGTGTCCTCGTATCTGATGGAAGGATTGGCATAGACCGCTCCGGACTGGCTTTCGTTGACGATAAGTCCTTGATTCATGGGCCGGATCACGGGCTTCTGGCCGGAGGCTTCGGCTTTGCCCGCAACCTGGGCGCTGATATCCGCCGCCACGGTTTCCAGGGACGGAATGACTTCGTTCAAAGTCGTCCGCATGGGACGAGGCCGGTTCGCGCCCGAAGGGTCAAGCACATTCACATCCAGAGAACACTCCTGGCCCATGATGGTCAGCGCGCCCCAGATCAGGTAGTCCGCTTTCAGGGCCTGACGGAGCTTCTCGGCGGCGGCGGCATCCGCCGGAAGAGTCTTCACGGCCTTCTTCACGGTTCCGGCATCCAGAGGCACAAAATTTTCCGGCCGGGTCAGACGGGTGCTCAGCATGCTCTGAACGCCCTGGCTCAGATATTGGTATTCCTGCGGGCCATGCACGCCAAAGGGCAGCACCGCAAAGGTCCGGGGACCTTCGGCCAGGGCCGGAATGGCGCACAGAAGCAGCAAAATGGCGGCGAGAAGTTGCTTGAACATTGTCCCCTCCGGGAATACAAATTTGGAATGATCACAGAAGTGGTGCAAGAGTCGTTTTTCATGGAGGCGAACGGTGTGAATGTCAACCACAGGCGCGGCAAAGCGGCGGGAGCCGCCAGGAACCTGCCCCGGAGGCAAAGATGATTTCCAGACGCGATCTGCTTTTCGGAGCGGTCCGCCGGTGGCGGAAAGATGATGGCAGACCCGTTTCGGGCATAGGCGCGGACATCGGCGCCGCCGACATGGCCTTTGCCCGCAAGGATTACGCGGCTGCCCGCGATCTCTACAAGGATGTGCTCAAGGCCAACCGCCTGCACAAGGAGGCCCGCGTACGTCTGGGGTTGTGCCACTATCATCTGGAAGAGTATGTTCAGGCCAAGGATACCCTGCTCATGGCCGTCCGGCAGCATCCTCAGGACTATCTCGCCCGGCTGTATCTGGGCCTGAGCTACGCCCGGCGGCGGCAGGTGGAAAAGTGCATGGACGTCTGGAAGGATTTCATGAACCGTGAACATATCGGCGTGATGCGTGAAATCAACGCCCACAAGGCTCTCCATGAATGCGGCGAGACTCTCGACGGCATCGAGATGGCGGACGCCGTGGAAAAAGCTCTGGTCCGAGGCTGAACGTACCGCACGCCATGCCGGGGCCGCAGACTCGGTCCGAAAACTGTGATCCAAGGAGGACGGCCGTGAAACCCCGCACCTGCCTCATACTCGATATCGGCAGCGGCACCCAGGATGTGCTGCTGTATCAGGATGGCCTGGAACTGGAAAACTGCGCCAAGTTCGTCCTGCCGTCCCCGGCCAGATACGTAGCCGCCCGCATCGGAGAGCTGACCGCGGCCGGGCGGGACATCTATCTGCACGGGCGGAACATGGGCGGAGGCTTCTGGCGGGCCGTGAAGGCGCATCAGGATGCCGGGCTGGGAGTCTTCGCCCATCCCGAAGCGGCTCTGGCTCTGGGCGACGATCTGGAACAGATACGCGGATTCGGAGTGACCGTCACGGAACGCGCGCCCCTCAATGCCGCCCAGGTCCGTCTGAGCGACTTCGATCCGGGATTCTGGGAAGGATTTCTGCGCCACGCCGGACTGGACCAGCCGGACATGATCCTGGCCTGCGTGCAGGACCACGGCTTTCATCCGGGAAAAAGCAACCGCATTTCCCGTTTCCGGTACTGGGAAAAATTCATGCGCGAGGACGAAGGCCGCCTTTTTCGTCTGCTTTACCGCGAACCTCCGGCGGAAATGACGCGGCTTTGCGCGCTGCGCAAAGCCATCGGAGCGGGTCTGGTCGCGGATACCGGGGCCGCCGCCATGCTGGGCGCGCTGTTCGACAAAGATGTGGAAGAAAGCGCGACCCGCGACGGGGTGCTGATCGTCAACATCGGCAACAGTCACACCATTGCCTTTCTGGTGCGGGAGGACAGGGTCTGGGGCGTGTACGAGCACCATACCGGATTTCTGGACCAGGGCAAACTGCTGGAGCATCTGTCACTGTTCCGTTGCGGGGGCCTGGCCGGTCTGCGTGTATTCGAAGACGGCGGGCATGGCTGCGTGATTTCCGAAAGACTGCCGGGAAGTTTCGCCCGCACCGTGATTATCGGTCCCAGAAGAAACATGCTGGCCGGAGCGGCCGGAGTCGAATTTCCCGCGCCGGGCGGCGATATGATGCTGGCCGGATGCTTCGGCCTGCTCAAAGGATGGAGAAGTTTGGAAAATGCGTCATGAGCGCCACATCATCCCTTAGGCAATAAGGGCGAGCGTCCATTGACGCCCGCCCATGCCCTCTATACAGAAAACCCTCCGCCTGGGTGGTGGAACTGGTAGACACCAGGGACTTAAAATCCCTTGCCGCTCAGCGGCGTGCGGGTTCGATTCCCGCCCCAGGCACCAGCGGGATATCCTTCCAGCAAAAAACCGGTCAGTATGCGCCGCGGCCCTTGAAGACCTCGAGGGGTGTTTTAGCCAGAATATAGATGTCAAACCACAGAGACCAGTTGCGTACGTAATAGCCGTCCAGATCCACCCGCAAGCCGTAGCTGGTGCTGCTGCGCCCGGAAATCTGCCACAGCCCGGTCAGGCCCGGCCGCACCCGCTTGTAGAGTTCGAAACCTTCCCGGTACTTCTCCACTTCCGCCCACACGATGGGTCTGGGGCCCACCAGACTCATGTCACCGCGCAGCACGTTGTAGAGCTGCGGCAGTTCATCCAGACTCGAGGCGCGCAGAAAACGCCCCAACCTGGTCACACGGGGATCATGCCGGAGTTTCTGCTGGCTTTCCCATTCCTCGCGCAATTCCGGGTCGTGCTCCAGACATTCGTCCAGACACTCCTCGGCGTTGGCGACCATGGTTCTGAACTTCCAGATGAAAATATCCTTGCCGCCCTGGCCGATACGCTGCTGCCGAAAAAAAATAGGTCCCGGACTGTCGCATTTGATGAGCGCGGCGATGCACAAGAAAAGCGGGAGCAGAAACGGCGCCGCCAGCGTAAGAAGCACCAGCTCCGAAGCGCGTTTGAATTTCTGACGGTTCGGATCCAGCAGCTTCTGGCGGATATCCAGTGCCAGCATACCTTTGAAGTCCAGGGCCGAAACCCACAGACGGGTCGCTCCGAACAGATCGGGAACCAGCATGACCCGACCGAAGCCGTGCGTGTACTCTTCCATGATGGTGTTCAGACGCTCCCGCCCCACGCCGGGCATGGCCAGAATGGCCACACCGCCGGGCATGTTCCGGGCCATTTCCGTTGCTTCGGACAGGGGCCCGGCCACGGGAATGCCGTACATCCGGCGGCCGATCTTGCCCGGATCGTCATCCAGAAGCGCGACGGGCCTGAGACCCAGACGGGGCGTACGCAGCATGGCCCGTACAACGGCCCGGCCGGTCACTCTGGCGCCCAGCACCACAGCCGGATAACCCCACCATCCCAGCCGCCAGCCCCAGTTTCTGGCCAGAGAACGCATGACCGGCACCAGCCCCAGAGACAGAAGCCACGCTCCGATAAAAATGGCCCGGGAATACAGATGCCCCTGTCGCGAAAGAAACGTCCCGGCTGTCAGCAATAAAAACCCCAGTGTGACCGCCTGAGACAGACGCTTCAACTCATCGGGCGGACTGAGCAGCACCCCGGGGTACAGCCCCCGCAGGGCGAAAAGGGCATAGAAAAGACTCAGGGCCGGCAGCAGACGGATATAGAGGATAAGTTCAAACTGCCCGTCGAAGACAAAGCGCATCCCCACCGCCACAAAAGCCGCAAGAACCAGGGCCAGGGTATCCCCGGCCAGAGTCAGGGCCGTCATCCGTGCCCCGGGGGTTATCCTCCCGAACAGGTTCATATCGTCACTCCCCGGTCATGCAGAAAAGCCCGCATGTTCCGGAAAAAAGCTTCTCTGCCAAAGGATTCGGCGTGGGATCGCACGGCCGCGCGGTCGCAATCGAACTCTCCGCCCTCCAGCACGCCGAGGACTTCTTTCAACGCCGCCACGTTCTGGCGGTCGAAGAAAAGACCCGTGCGGCCGGGCAGTACCGTTTCCAGCGCCCCGCCCGCCCCGAAAGCAATGACCGGAGCGCCGCAGGCCATGGCTTCCACCGGCACCAGCCCGAAGTCCTCCACACCGGGGAAGACAAGTGCCCGGCACGACCGCATGAGTTCGCGCAGTTCTTCATCCGTGACCCGCCCGGCGAAACGCACCGAAGGCCCGGCCATGCGCCGCAATTTCACCTCTTCGGGGCCTTCGCCCGCCACCACCAGAGGCAGATTCAGCTCCGTGCAGGCCGCCACGGCCAGATCCGCGCGTTTGTAGCCGACCAGTTGCCCTGCCACGAGATAATGCTCCTTGCCGTTTCTTTCTCCCGGAGTGAAAAAATCCGTGTCCACCGGCGGATGGATGACCTGCGCTTCCCGGCGGTAGTATCTGCGTACCCGGCTGGCCACAAAGGCCGAATTGGCCGCAAAGGCGTCCACCCTCTGCGCCCCGGCGGCGTCGGCCAGACGCAGATAGTGCGCCACTGGCGCGGACAGAGCCCGCATGACAAAGGGCATCCCGGCCCTGTACTCCGGAGCCAGATCCCAGATGTACCGCATGGGGGAATGGCAATAGCAGACGTGCACGGCGTCGGGGCGGGTGATGACATTCTTGGCCGGGCCGGATTCGGAACTGATGACCAGATCGTATTCCCGCAGATCCAGATTCTCCAGAGCCATGGGCATGAGCGGCAGATAGCCCTTGTACCACCGTGCGGCGCCGGGCAGCCGGCCGATGAAAGTCGTCGTGATGCGGTGGCCCCGCAACTCCGGCGGCAGAATTTCCGGTCGGCAGACGTGCGTGAAAATGTCCGCCTGGGGAAAAAGCTCCGCCAGGGCGGCGAGCACCTTTTCTCCGCCGCGCCAGTTGACCAGCCAATAATGGGTAAGCGCCACACGCATGGGTTTCAATCCTTGCGGCTTCCGGCATGCCGCCGGAAATTCGTTTTCCGCGTCCGTCTCAGCGCCCTTTCCAGGCTGCCCGTGCAAGGCGCGGCAGGGCGCCGATCCAGCCGCCCCAGCCCAGATGGCGATTCACCCGGGCATGATTGTGAACGGCATGGCGCAGACTTCCCCAGGACCGGACGGCTCTGGTGCCGCCGCCAGATTCCTGGTCGTGAACGGCCATGGCCGCGCCCCAGAAAATTCCTTCCAGTCCGGCATGCCGGGCCCGCAGACCAAAGTCCACCTCGAAGCCCCACTGATTCCCCGTAAAATCTTCACTGAACCCGCCAAGCCTCTCCCACGCCGCCCGCCGCAAAGCCAGGTTGCAACCGCGGGGAGCGTTGATCAGGCATACGCCGGGCAGATCGAAGTTTCCCAGCAGCAAGCCCGCACTGTTGATCCATCCCACCAGCCGGCCGGAACTCAAGGCCCCGGCCGGGGCAAAAGGACGGCACGCGGCTTCCAGCAGACCACGCGCCAGGAGCCCCCCCAAACCATGGCACCGGGTCCGGATTTCCCGGCCCATGATGTAGGCCGCATCGGGATATGCCGCAAAGGCGGCCTCAAAGGCCTCCAGCCAGCCGGGGCAGGGTCTGGCATCGTCATCGAGCATGATGACCACATCCGCTTCGGACGAACGAATGCACTGGTTCAGAGCGGCGGTGATATGCGGCTGCTCCCGGTGTTCCAGACGCAGGTGCGGGTCCGCCTCCACGGCGGCCGAAATCTCCCCGGAAAGGGGCCCCTGGATGCCCCAGCACACAGGCAGCTCCGGATACAGGGCACGCAAGGCCGCATGATTTTCGAGCAGGACCTTTTCCCGGCCATAGGAAACAACAATGACCTCAAACCGCACGGCTGGCCTCCACGGCGCAACGCCAAAGCATGGGCAGCCGCCGCCACTGCCCGCGCATCATCCGCCGGACCGCGCTGACCGCAAGAGTGGCCAGAACCAGCGGGAAAAAAAACGGAAAATGCTTGCGTACGCACAAAAGCCTGCTGCGCTGAAAATGAAAATCCGCAAGCTCGCTTTTCTGCCCTCCACGGCTTCGCCCTGCGCCGCAGGCCGCTCCTTCCCTGTGCCAGACCAGCGCATGGGGCGTGTAGGTCAGGGCAAAACGCCCCCGCGCCCGAAGCATCCAGTCGATCTCCTCGAAATACAGAAAGAAACGCTCGTCCAGCAGGCCCACACTCTCCAGAAAGGCCCGGGAAACCAGCATGCTCGCGCCCAAAGGAAAATCCAGAGTCCAGGCCGCCGCCCTGCGGGCTTCTTCCGGGCAGTACTTCCGGCCATTGCCGTTCAGGAAAGAGCTGCCCAGAAGCGGATAATAGCGGCCGCCGCCATAAGCCTGCACCACGGGGGGGAACGGGATTGTTTCGCGGTAGAGCACCGGCCCGCAAGCCACGCCGCGGGGGAGACCGGCAGAGGGCGCGTCCAAAGCGTAGGTCAGAAAATCAAGGGCCGCCGGATGCACTACCGTGTCGTTATTCAGCAGCCAGATCCGATCGATACCGGAGCAGGACAGCAAATAACGCAAACCCAGGTTGCAGCCCCCGGCAAAACCGAGATTGCGGGGGGAATGCAGCAGGGTCAGGGTAAAACCGGGTCCGGCATATTCCAGACCGTTCCGGACGCCCAAGACCTCACATGTTTCCGCCGGAAGCTCTTGTCCTGACCATTGCCCGGCCCAATCAGTCAATTGCTGCCACGAACCGTCGGGCGAAGCATTGTCACAGATCACCACCCGCGGAGGAACGCAAAGGAGAGCCCGAAGGCTCTCCACGCAGGTCATGGCGTCGGAAGCGCCATTGTAATTGAGGATCAGAACACCGGTCCGGGCGGCCATGGAATCATTGCACTCCTTTCTTCACATCCGCCAGGCGCTGGAGAAAACGGCGCGACACGAACTCGGCATCCTCGTTATGAGACACCACATGCGGCGTGATGAAAAGCATGAGCTCGGTGTTCTCCCAGCCCTTGTTCTGGTACCCGACCAGATTCTTCAGAATGGGTATTCTGGAAAGCAGGGGGATGCCGGAATAGTTGTCCGTGCGTGACCGTCTGATCATGCCGCCGATGACGATGGTCTGCCCGTCCTGCACCGCCAGCATGGTTTCGGCCTTGCGCTTGGAGAAGATGGGCGAGGAAATGCCCTGCACCTGCTTGTCCGAAAGCTCGCTCACCTCCTGGGACACTTCCATGCGCACCAGCCCCGTATCGTTGATATGCGGCGTGACCGTCAGCAGCACGCCGGTGTTGCGGTATTGCACGTTTTGCTGGGTGGTTACGGTGCCGCCCGAGGTCTGGGTCGTACCTGTGACCACGGGCACCTCCGAACCGATGTCAATGGTCGCGGGCTGGTTGTCCGAGGCCAGAATGTGCGGGGAAGAGAGCACCTGCACATTGTTCTCCGAAGCCGATGCCTTGAGGGCGGACTTGAACCGCTGGGTATTGCCCACCACATAGGACAGACCTCCGGCAATGGGAGTTGTCGCGCCGGGTCTGACCGTACCAAGAGAGGAATCCACCCCCAGCGTGCCCGTGGCCGATCCGCCCAGATTGAAGATGTGCTCCCACTCCACGCCCAGCTTGTTGCTCTCGTCCAGATTGATCTCGGCGATGAGCACCTCGATCAGCACCTGTCTGGGGAAAATATCCAGCTGCTGGATGACCCCGCGAATGATACGGTAGTCAACCTCGGCACAGCGCACCAGAATGGAATTTGTGGGCTCGTCCACCACGAAGGACACGGGTCCGCTCAGCTCTCCGGAAAATCCGGCAGTCCTGGAGCCGGCCTGAGCCTCGGCCCTGTGCTCCTCGGCTGTCTTCATGGTGTTGTCCACGAAGTTCTCCCCCGACTTTGCCTCCTCGGCGGCCAGTTGCGCGCCCAGGGGCAGGTCCGTCTCCTCCAGGGATTCACTTCCCTGAGCGGCTTTCCGGGCGGCGCGGGTTTCACGGGAGGCGAAAAGACCCTCCAGAGATTCCACCACGGTCTTGGCGTCCGCGTTTTCCATCCGGTACACGAAAATGTTCTCGCCCTGCCCGGCCGCGGCCACGGACGGGGCGATACGGTCCAGCTGCCGGACCCATTCCTCCACAAAGGGCAGATTGGCCTCGTTCCAGGTCAGAGCCACGATCATGTTCAGGCGCGGCAGGCCCAGAAAACTGACCTTCTCCCGTCCCTGCTGCTTGAGCATGGTGGCCTGCACCACGGCATCGAGCTCCTTGAGCATGTCCTCGGCCTTCACATATTTGAGCGAATAGACCCGCATGTACAGTCCGGCAAAGGCGCTGACATCGAAAATCTCCACCAGCCGTTCGATCTTGCGCAAAGTGTGGGGAAAATCCGAAACCAGCATGATGCCCGTCTGCTCGTGACCATACACCATGCTGCCCGGAGAAAGGTACGGTTTGACCACATTGGAGAACTCCGACACCGGCAGAAAATCGAGCTTGAACACCTGGACGCTCTGGCCGCGCTTGCGGGCGCCATCCTCGTCAAAGACGATGCCGTTCACGTCCACAGCGGCAGGGGCGTCGCCCAGAGGCACAATGCGCCAGACTCCGTTGTCCAGCGTGGCCACGGCGCCCTGCATCCGCAGTACCCCGCGGAACAGCTCCCAGATCTCATCCCGGCTCATGTCAGCGTGAACGTGCAGGGCCACCTTGCCAGCCACCTTGGAGTCCAGGCTGTAGTTTTCCTTCAGCAGCTCCATGAACAGCCGGACCACATCGGCCAGATCCGCGTCAAAAAAATCGAAGCTGACAGGAGTGGTCTCGCCCCGCACGGCGCGGCCCGCACTGATGGTCCCGCTTCCCGGGCGCGACGCCCCCCCCTGCCCCAGCACGCCGGACAGCCGCCGGTTGAAGTCCCGGTCCTGCGCCTCCATATCCGAAAGCAGGTTCCGGTTGCGCATGTCCTCGCGGTGCTCCGCCGCGCGTTCCTTCGCGTCAGGAGAAATTTCCGTCGCGTTATCCGTGAACACCGGGTCCACCAGGGAACCGGGGCGCATGGACATCTGCCGCGCCCGCTCCAGAGCCGTGGACTGACAACCCGCCACCATGATCATGACCATCATCAACATACCCGCCAGGGCGGAACGTGCTGGATTCATGCTGTCTTCCGTTATGAGCGCGAAAATCCGCGCTATTGTTTGCGGTAAACCGGCCCGAAAGGCGTCAGGATCTTCCGCATCTTGCCTTCCTTGACCAGCTGTTCATTTCTTTCCTGAATGGCGTCAGGCGTCTCTTTACGAGGGGCCTCGCCCACCACGGAACTGGCGGGAGGAGCGGCCGCCTTGGGGGCCTCGGTGCTGACCACCGCCTGCTGTTGGACCGGCGCCTGGGCTGCCGTCTGACGGGAGTGATCGTAGAGCCCCACCTGAAATTCCGCGCCCGCAGAGTCTTTCATGATCACCCGGTCCGGCTCGATGCGCACCATCGTGAACACCGGGCCATCGGCCTTGCTGGGCTTGGCCACGCCGCCCTCGCGCAGCAGGAGCGTCTCCGGCGGATTGAAGGGCCGGAAATGGACCATGGCCGTGCGCGTATCCCCCACCATGGCCGTTCCGCGCAGTTCCACACCGTCACGTTTGGGCGGCGGGGGCGGAGCCTTGGGTTCTTCGGGCACCTTCTCGGGCTCGGGCGGCGGAGGCGGAGTCCAGGCCTTGCGCAGGGGAGAAAACACATTTCTTTCCGCGATGACCGCCACTTCTTCCCTGGCAGGAGACCGCCGCTCGAACAGCAGTTCCCAGCCGCCGGAAGAAGAGGAGTCCACGCCTTCCCGCGTCACATCCGGATTTTTTACCGCCGAGGCGCGCAGATAACGCCGTCCGAAATCGTACCAGAACAGCCCGGCGGCTATTGCCAGCACCAGGGCGACCAGGGCGTAACGCTTGGCGATGGAAATCTTGATCATAGGGCGTATGCCTTGAGAGCCGCATTGAAATTGTAGAACCGTTCCTCGCTGTCCCCCAGCCGCTTGATGTCCATGGATTCCACGAACACGACCGCGTCCTGGGTTGAAATATCGTACAGAAAATCATTCAGTACGCCGATTTCCGTGCGGCAGCTGATGGCCAGCCGCATTTCCTTCAGATCCCCCGTTTCCACGGCTTTCAGCGTCTTCAGGGAGATGATGGGCAGGCCGTTTTTCTTGGCCACGGCGTTGACCAGATCCTGAAAACGGACTTCGGCCAGAGCGATGCTCGGAGCCGTGAAAAAACGCTTTCCGACCACGCCTTTCTCCACATTGTCCAGATCCGCCTGCATTTTCACATACATGTCGCGGTTGGCCAGAAGGCGCGTATAGCGCTCATACTCCATCCATTTGGTTTCATAGCGGTCGCGCAGTTCCTGAATGCGCCCGGTGCGATAATCCGCCACAAAACGTACGGCCATGGCCACGGCCAGAATTCCGGCCAGAGTCATCAGAGCCAGCCGCCGAAAGGCTTCGTCGGTCCATAATTGACGCATGCTTCCTCACTGTGCGCTGATGGTGGCGGCGATGCGGAAGACTTCGAGCTGGCCCTGCCGGGTCACGGGAGCGTCGAAACGCGCATCCTGAAAAAGGGGGGAAATCTCCATCTGTTCCAGTACGAAGGTGGCCGAGGGCGCGTTGCCCGCCACGACGATCCGGCGCTCCTGTATCTGCAGGTTATCGAGCCAGGCCCCGGCGGGCATGAGTTCCGTCACTTCGCGCAGAATCCGCCCCATGTCGACGTTGCTGGCAAAAGTCCGGGACCAGCGCTCCATGCGTTTCTCAAAAGCGGCGCTCTGCTCGCGCATGTTGATGAGTGAATCCGCCTCCTGACGCAATTCCGCCACCCGCTCTTCCAGAGCCGAGACCCGGCGCTCCCAGACCAGCACATCCCGAAACGGCAGCAAGAGCAGTGTGCAGACCAGCAGCGCGGCGGCGCAGAGTACGGCCTGCCGCGCCCGGCGGCGGCCACGGATGGCCCGCTCGGAAATGACGTTGATCCGGAAACGGCGCGGCCCGCCCAGATCGAGCTCTTCAGGGGCGATGGAACGGGCCTCCGGCACCTCATGAGCCGGCCCCAGCACCGCCACGGAACGACTCTCCACGCCGTAGCTCTCCAGCAGTCCGGCGGCCCGGCCTACCAAGGCCGAAGGGCTCTCGGCACCGCCCTGCTGCCAGCATATCCGCCGCCCGTTCCAGATGACCGCATCCGCCGCGCCGCCGCGCGTCAAGGCCGCCACACCGCCCTCCGGAATATGCGAAAACAGGGCCATGCAGGCTGGAAACACCGTGGCCACCGGCACGCCGGCCGAGCTGAAGCGGTCCATCACCGCAGCGAGGGTCTGCCGGTGCATGAGCGTCACGGCCACGGCCATTTCTCCCTGCTCCTCCACGGCGTCGAATTCCCACCGGAAGCCATCCAGATCAAAGGGCACATGCCGCATCAGGGCGTAACGCACGGCGTTATCCAGATCGTCGCGGGCAGCCAGGGGCAGGGAGAACTCCACCAGAGTCATGTCCCCCAGAGGCAGTCCCACATGGCACAACGTGTCCTTGCCCACACCCAGTTCTTCCTTGGCCGCCAGCAGGGAGCGGGACAGGGCCTCACGATCCGCGCAGGTCCAGCTGCGGGCGTGCGTGGACCGGCCACGCCCGCCCACATGCACGGAACGCACGCCGATCAGCTCTCCGGGCAGGAGCAGAAAGGTCACCTGCCCGGGAAAAAACACGGTCCAGTCAAATTTTTTCACTCGCTCAGCATCCTCGTGCCTGTCCGTACTCCCGGTCCGGGATCGGGATGACGGGCCACCCGCGCCACAACACCTTGGGGGTTGTGCAGTACATGAAAAAAACGGTCAAGTTCAGAAGCCGCCACCAGGCCGGTCTCCTCGTAAGCCTCGGTCATGGCCATGATCGGATTTTCCCGGCGCAAGGCCACGATGGCGTCGAGCTCTTCCGGCGTCAGGCTGGGAGCGATCCGAAAGGTCAGGGGCGGGGCACTGTTGATATCGAGTTTGGCGCTTTCGCCCCCCACGTCCAGAAAATCCCGCAAGCCCGGATGATCCGGCGTACCGTAGAAGACATCCGGCGTCACTCCGCGCACCAGCAGGAGCTCCTCGATATGCTCCATCGGCGCGTTCTTGCACGCGTATGGCACGGGCAGGCCCGCGTAGTAATCACCTTCGGCTCCGTCCAGATGCAGCAGACTGTCCGCATCCTCCCAGTCGGCCACGGCGGCCATGATGGCCAGCCGGGCATCCTCATCCGCCACTCCGCAGGCTTCCAGGATCGAAAACCACAGTTCCGGCGTCATGGCCCCAAGCGAGATACGGCCGCCGGCAGGCTCCAGCCGCACGAAAAATTCCTCGCCTTCCATCTCCAGGGGGTAGGCCTCGTACCGGGGATACCACATGACCGAACGCTGCTCCTCCGTCAGGCTGTCCTCCAGACCCGAAGAAAGAAAACGCTGGCGGTTCAGGGTGTACAGCTCGTATCGCGCGGCCGCGATTTCCAGGGCGCTGGCAAAGAGGTGATTTTCCCGCATCAGGCGCAGTTCATTGACCAGTTCCTGCGTCTTGTAGCGGGTGGTCCGTGCGTAGCCCAGGGCCACAATAGTGAAAAGGGCGATGAGCCACAGCACCGCCATGAGCACGAAGCCCCGCTCCCCGCGCGCCGCCCTCATTCCCCCTCCAGTTCGATTCTGGTCCGCGCCTCGGTGGAATTGGCGGAATCCGTGGCATTGGTGGAATTGTCCGGCACCGGCCGGGTGACCTCGATGAACCCGAATTCATCTCCCCGGCGCAGACTCAGGCGTACGCGCAGCGGAGGCTCTTTCTCCGTCCACCGCTCCGAGGGCAGAAGTTCCAGATCGTGTGGGTCCAGCCCGGACTCCTCCTCGGGGAAAGCGGTTTCATTCGTCGCATCAAAAGAAAAAGCGGCCTCGTCGGCTTCTTTGAGCAGCACGGCCCTGTCCAGCAAATCTTCTTCAATGGACGCCACCGCAGCATCCTGGCCGCCGGCCTGATACAGGCGCACCAACTCCGAAAAGTCCACCTCCGGCACGTCGGTTTTGTAGCAATACAGCGCCACACCCTGTTCCGTGGGTTCAATGAAAAGCAAAGTGAAGAAAAGTCCTCCCCGCACGCTTCTGCGCGCGCCCAGGCCGTGCGTGGTCACATAGGCCAGCCGGTCCGCGCTCCCGAAAAGAAAGGGGTATGTCCCCCGCTCCGTGGAAAACGTATAGGACCGCAGAGCCTTCCAGTCTTCCACCAGCAGACGGGTGCCCACGGCCTCCAGTCTGAACCGCGCGGTCTGCTCCTGGCTCGCGCTCCAGGTGCGCGTCACGGTGGAATAGGCCGTGTACACCGCAAGCACGATGACGCTGACAATGACCATGGACACGATCATTTCCAGCAGCGTGAAGCCGTGCGTCCCCTTCATGGCGTGAGGAACTCCGCGAACCGGTCATGTTCGTCCCAGACCACATGCTCCCGGTTTTTTTCCAGAAAAACACGCAACCGGTCCTGCGGTTCCCGGCGATAGGAAAAAAGGCGGACCGCCCGGTCCGAGGCCAGATCGCGGTAATCGAAGACCAGCTTGAACAGATCCTGGCCGCCCGTAACGCCCGTCCGCTCGAAAGCATCCCGGAGAATGACCGGATGCAGGGTCAGCGTCCACTCCCCGGTTTCCGTGCTGTTGCTCCATTCCAAGTCTTCCCAGGGCAGAGACCGGGGAGCCACGGCATCGAATACGGCCTGGGCCTCGGCCGTGATCACGAACAACTCCCGTCCGTGCAGACTCAGATTGATGCTGCCGGACACCACCTGAAAGAGGACTCCAAGAGATACCCCCACAATGACCAGGGCAATGAGGGCTTCCAAAAGCGTGAAGCCGCCGGAAGTGGAGGCCATGCGGCGAATGCCCCGGCAATGGGCGGATGCATCCGCCGGGGGCCGACGTCTAGGAGAGACACGAAAAATCAGGGAGAAACACGCAAAGCGAAGGCGTTCAGGAAATATCCGCATCCGGGCTCTCCTCGAACCGGAACGTCGTCACTCCCAAGAGCGGGTCCACCTCGACACGGACCGCGTCATCCCTGTAGCGCAGCGTCAAGACACCGCCCAAAGCCGAGCCGTCCATGAAATACTCCATGAGCAGCAGATTCCGGCTCTGGTCTGTGACCCCATCCACGGCAAGCTGCATACCGCGGGGCAGAGACAATGTTCTGGGAAGCAGCGTACAGGAAATGCGGCCCGTTTCACGGTTCAACAGACACTGAGCCGGGCGGCCTTCCGTCAATGCGGTGCTGCGCGCCAGTTGCAGATAAGCGACCAGACTCACCCCGAAATCGCGCA
>JAUMXF010000098.1 GCA_030529235.1 Pseudomonadota bacterium | reverse complement strand
CTACTTTTTTACCTTCGGCCTGCTGCTGGTGGGCTGGATCATCGACCTTTTTCTCATCCCTTCCATGGACCGCTCCGCCAGCATGCGGTTCTATCCCGGCCGGGTGAATTATTCCGTGGCCTGGCTGCTGCTCACGTTTCTGGGCATGTTCGGCGTGCACCGGATGTACATGGGCAAATGGGTGACAGGCCTTTTGTACATGGTCACTTTCGGCTTTTTTCTGGTGGGATACATCTACGATTTCTGGACGCTGAACAGTCAGATATCGTCCATCAATCTCGAACGGCGCTGAAGATTCCTGCGGGAGCCGCGAGGGGGATCAGTTGAGGGTGGCCTGCACGAGTCTGGCGCTGACCAGAATATCCCGCATCAGATCCCGGCTGAGGAAGAGCGTTGTGGCCTCCTCCTGGGAAATGGCCACCGGATAGCCGGAGTCGAACACGTCCAGCATATCCATCCGGCCTTCTTCCAGGCTTCCGTCCGTCGTGATCAGTTTGGCCAGCTGGTTGGCCAGAAAGAGCACGGTCAGGGAGCGTGAGGTCTCCGCCGCAAGCGGCGGGCGCGTGGTCGCCAGGGCGGGCAGATGATGCCACAGTATCAGTTCCCAGAGAGAACTTGGCGCACTGCCATCCCGTGCGGCCATGATTTGCGCCGCCTGCAGGTGCGTGGCCGAGAGCAGTTCGTATTCTTCTTCCAGGCTGGGCGGGTAGATCTGGCACCGGCCTTTTCCGATCATCGGGATGAGCACCAGTTTGCCGATGTCGTGCATGAGCCCTGCGGTGTACAGCATTCCACTGTCCGGGTGCTGCAGCACTCTGCCCATGAAGGATGCGATGATGGCGGTGACGTTCATGTGCCGCCACACGTCCTGAAACATGCTGCGCTGGAGGGCCGTGGCGTAGAGCGTGTGGGGCATGGCCTGAAAAACCAGCAGTGATTTCAGATTGTCGATGCCCAGAATGTTCACCGCCGTATGGATGGAGCGCACTCCCTGTGTCATGCCGAAGATGGGAGAATTGGCGGCTTTGAGCACATGGGAGGACAGCACCGGGTCGCGGGTGACCGTGACGGCCGCCTCCTCCAGACTGATGGACGGGCTGTTTAGATGCATGAGGGAAGAATGCAGGGTGCTTATCTTCTGGAAGGAACTGATCAGGCCGCCCATGGCCACCTTGGCCGTTTCGGAGGGCTCTTCATGGGCGGCGGACATGCGGTGTTCTCCCGTGGGAACGGCCCGCTCCGCATAGATGCGCTCCAGCGCGGCGGGGATGATGTTTTCCCAGAGGAGGCAGGATTCTTCCTCTTCATCGGCGGTCATCCCCCGGGTGGACACTGGCGCGGCGGAATGCGGATCGAGAGGCTCGATACGCGGCTTTTTTCCGGCCATCTGGTATATGACGGCGGTGCAGGCCGCTATGGCGAGCAGGACCAGGATGACGGTCATGGCTGTTCCGGAAAGCATGGTTTCTGTTCCATCGGTTTTGGATGCGCATTCTGAAGAGGCCGCTCGTAAAGTACGAATGGTTTCGGCGTTCTTCTTTTTCGAAAAGGTTATCCCCGGTATGGTCAGAGGGCGGCGTTCGCAGGAACACCGCCCTCTTTTTGGTTCAGGCGCCGCGTTGTCGCGGTGGTTCAGTTCGCAGGATGTCCGGTCAGCGTTTGCGTCCCACGAAGAAGGAAACCACAAACACTATGAGGAAAAGCACAAAGAGTATCTTCGCTATTCCGGCAGCGGTTCCGGCAATGCCTGTAAACCCCAGTACGCCCGCAATGATTGCGATAACGAGAAACATGATGGACCAGGACAGCATGGCGAATCCTCCTTGGATACAGGGTTGATCGTTCCGGACAGGTATCAGAATATGGAATCATCCACCAGCTTCATGTTCCGGGCCGCCCGCACTTCATCCAGACGGCGCACGGGCGTGGTTTCGGGAGCCTCCCGTACGGAATCGGGGTCCATTTCGGCGCGAGCCAGGATCTCCATGAGATCGTCGACAAAGGCGTCCAGAGTTTCCTTGCTCTCCGTTTCCGTGGGCTCGAACATCAGGCATTCTTTGACGATGAGCGGAAAATAGATGGTCGGGGCGTAGTGGCCCTTGTCCAGCAGGGCCTTGGCGATATCCAGGGCGCGTACGCCGTTTTGGGCCTGCTTCACGGCCGAGGCCACGAATTCGTGCATGCACACGCGGTTGAAGGGAATGTCCAGATGCCCCTCCAGCCGTTTACGCAGATAATTGGCGGCCAGAACCGCGTTTTCCGAGGCTCTGGCAAGACCCTCGCGCCCCAGACGCAGAATGTAGGCGTAGGCTTTGAGGATGACGCCGAAGTTGCCGTAGAAGGGCGCGATGTACCCGATGGATTTGGGGTAGCCGTGATCGAGGCGGTACAGTCCGTCCTCCTGCTTCACTACCCGCGGCACGGGCAGATAATCCGCCAGACGTAGGCTGACGCCCACGGGCCCAGCGCCGGGTCCGCCGCCACCGTGAGGCGTGGCGAAGGTTTTGTGCAGATTCAGATGTACCACGTCAAACCCTGCATCGCCCACGCGCATCTTGCCCATGACGGCGTTCAGGTTCGCTCCGTCGTAGTAGAGCAGCCCGTCCACACCGTGCACCAGCTCGACGATGCGCTCCAGGCCGTTCTCGAAGAGTCCCAGCGTGTTGGGGCAGGTCATCATCAGACCGGCCACTTCGTCGTCCAGCACCCGCTCCAGAGCCTCCGGATCGATCATGCCGTTCACGGATTCGAGAGAGACCACATCGTACCCGGCGACAGCCGCCGAAGCCGGGTTGGTGCCGTGGGCGGAATCGGGCACGATGATCTTGGTTTTCCTGTTGCCCCTGTCATTGTGATAGGCGGCCATGAGCATGACCCCGGTCAGTTCGCCGTGGGCTCCGGCCATGGGCTGCAGGGTGAAGGCGGCCATGCCGGTGATTTCCGAGAGCAGCCGTTCGGTTTCGTGGAGCACTTCCAGAGCGCCCTGGGCCAGATGCCCGGCACCTTCAATCTGGGGCGCGAGGGGATGCAGCCCGGTGAAGCCGGGATGGGCGGCCACGGCTTCCGTGAATCTGGGGTTGTACTTCATGGTGCACGACCCCAGTGGATAGAAATTGCCGTCCACGCTGAAATTCAGCCGGGAAAGCCGGGTGAAGTGCCGCATGACGTCGAGTTCGGACAGCTCGGGCAACCTGGGTGGCTCCTGCCGCAGAAGTTCCGCCGGGATGGATGTTTCCTCCGGAGTGCCGTCGGGCCAGACGCCTTTTCTGCCGGGAACGGATTGGGAAAACAAGGTCTTCACAGGATGCCTCCGATCAGCCGGGCCAGGGCGGCGATGTCTTGCGGGGATGTTTTTTCCGTGCAGGCCACCAGAAGATGGTTGTCCATGCCCTGGTAATGATTCCCCAGGGGAAAACCGGGGATGACCCCATCGTCGAGCAGCCGGCGGACGGCTTCCTGCGCGCGCAGCGGCAGTTCCACGGTGAATTCGTTTCCGAAGGGGCTGCCCGCCACCCGTACGCCGGGCAGGGTGCTCAGGGCATCGGCGGCATTTTTCGCCCGTTCGACGCAGAGGCGGGCGGTCCTTTGCAGCCCCTCGGGTCCCAGAAGGCTCATGTGGATGAGGGAACGCAGAGCGCACAGGGCTTGGTTGGAGCAGATGTTGGACGTGGCCTTCTCGCGCCGGATATGCTGTTCCCGCGCCTGCAGGGTGAGCACGAAGCCGGTCTTGCCGTTCTTGTCCACGGTGCGGCCGGCGATGCGGCCGGGCATCTGGCGGACGAGCTTCTTGGAGCAGGCCATGATGCCCAGATACGGGCCGCCGAAACTGAGCGGCAGGCCGAGGCTCTGGCCTTCGGCCACGGCGATGTCCGCGCCCATCTGGCCGGGAGTTTTCAGGATGGCCTGCAGAACCGGATAGACCGAGATGACGGCCACGGCCTGATGGTCGGCGGCCTTGGCGAAAAGCGCGGTGAAATCCTGGATGGTCCCGAAGAAATTGGGATTCTGGACGATGACGGCCGCCGTGTCGTCGTTGATGGCGGCCATGAGGGCCTGGGCGTCCGTATGGCAGTCCCGGTGGGGCACGGTGACCAGATTGAGCTTCAGGTTGGCCGTGTGGGTGGCCAGCATGATCCGGTGGATGGGGTTCACGCTTTCGGAAATGATGATGGTCGAACGCCGGGTGTGGCGTACGGCCATCATGGCGGCCTCGTACAGGGCGGTGCCGCCGTCGTAGAGGGACGCGTTGGCGTAGTCCATGTCGAAGAGCCGGGCCACTGCGGTCTGGTATTCGAAAATGGCCTGGAGCATGCCCTGGGAGGCTTCGGCCTGATACGGGGTGTAGGCCGTGGAAAATTCTCCGCGGGAGCACAGGGCGTCCACGGCGCTCGGGATGTAGTGATCGTAGAACCCGGCCCCCAGGAAAGAAATCAGGTCCGTATGGTTTTTGGCGGCGGTCCGGTTCAGCTTACGGAGCACCTCCATTTCGCTCATTCCCTGAGGAATGCGTAGCTCTCCGGCCCGCAGGCGCGCCGGGATGTCCGCGAACAGCGCGTCGATGTCCGGTACGCCGATGGTTTGCAGCATGGCCCGCTGGTCGGCGGGAGTGTGGGGGATAAACGGCATGGCGGCTCCGCTGGCGGGTTACAGGGCTTTGGCCGCGAAAAAGGCTCCCTTCTTCGCGGGCGCGGAATATCCGGCTTTCTAGTGCGCTTCGGATGCGCACCGGGCGGCATAGGCCGAGGCATCGAGCAGGGCGGGAACGGAGCCGGCCAGCCGGATTTTGAACATCCACCCCGCGCCGAAGGGATCCTGGTTGACGAGTTCGGGCGTGTCTTCGAGCTCGGTGTTGACCTCCGTCACTTCGCCGCTGACCGGAGCGTAGATGTCGCTGGCCGCCTTGACGGATTCCACGCTGCCGATTTCCTTTCCGGCCACGGCCTGGTCTCCGGGACGGGGCAGTTCCACGAACGTCAGATCGCCCAGCTGTTCCTGCGCGAACTGCGTGATGCCCACGGTAACCGTATCGCCTTCGATTTTCGCCCATTCGTGAGAGGGCGCGTACAGAAGTTCCTGAGGGATGTTCATGCTGCCTCCGGCAGTGTTTCCTGATTTCTGAAGCGCTTGAATTCGGCGGTATGTAAAGATAATATGCCAAAAGAGCAATGCGGAGATGACAGAATGGTCCGCTGTACATAACTGGTATTGAGAGGGAGATTATGAATTTGTTCGGGAGAGTCATGGTCTGGGCCGCTCTGGTCTTGCTTCCGTCCACTGTCTGGGGCCAGGATCTGAGCGCGGAACGGGTGAAGGGGTTTGTCGGCGTCATGGAGGAGTTCAAGCCCTTTTTCGAGCGCTATGCCGAGGACGCCGACGACGACGGGGATGCCGCCAGCACCGCGAAGCTGGTGACGGACTGGGCCCATGAGTTCAAATGCAGTTCCGACATGCTGACGGTGCTTGAGAAACACGGGTTCGACAAGGATTCGTGGCCCGCTGTGGCAGGCCAGGTGAGTCAGGCCTATATGGCGGTGAAATTCGGCGAACACGGTCAGGACGCTCTTGGCCAGATGCGCCGGGCCGTGATGGAGATAGAGGGCAACCGGGACATCTCCGCCGAAGACAAGGCCCAGATGCTCGCTCAGATGAAAGAGAACATGGCGGTCATGGAAAAAACTCTGAGTGCTCCGGCGGCGGACCAGGATGCCGTCAGGGAGTTTATCCCGCAGCTGGACGCCGTGTTCGGCTGGTCCGATTAAACTCCCGCGCCGTGGGGTGCGGCCGGATTTTGTTCAGAAGGAGGCAGGGGAGTCCAACAGCCAGCGATCGCTGCCGGAAGAGGAACAATCAGCCTAATGATGACATCAGGAGGCCGGCATGAAAAAGACTGTTCTGGTTATCGACGACGAAGCACATGTACGGATGCTCTACGCCGAGGAACTGCGGTCCAGAGGATACGATCCCGTGACGGCGGACGGAAGCGAGGACGTGCTGGCGCTGGTGGCGAGGAACTCCCCCGATCTCGTCATTCTGGACATCAAACTGGGGGAAAAGTCGGGGCTCGACGTGTTGCAGACACTCCGCAGCAAGCACGCGGCCTTGCCCATCATTCTGTGTACGGCCTACGACAGCTTCCGTCACGATTTGAAGTCCATCGCGGCGGACGCCTATGTCGTCAAATCCTATGACAGTTCGGAGCTGATGGACACCGTCGGGAGACTCCTGAAATAGACCCGGGCGGCACGTCCTGACTGTGGCGCGGGCGATTTCCCCGAGGGAAGCTGTCCGCGCCATACAGTCCACAGTCGATGAGCGCGGTTTTCGCATTTTTTTCGTCTTTTCTTTTTCCTTCCCAGAGCAGACCTTTTCAGCGGCGCAGGAAAGCCTCAAAATCCGCCGCGAATCCGGGATCGATGGAGTGCAGGTCGCGCAGCAGATCTTCGGCGTCAAATCCATTCAGCAAGGCGAATTCCGCCAGAGCCCGGCCCGATGTGCCCCAGTGCTGCTGCCGCACCCGCCCTTCGGCGTCGCGGGAGAACAGCCGGTAATGTCCGTTTTCATCCAGTTCGATGGAATACTCCATATCCCAGGGCAGGTGTGCGGCGTAGGTGGTCAGGCCGCCGAGATAGTGGCCGGGCAGAGTCATGCGTTCCTCCGGGATTTGCGCAGGGTGAACCGGTACCAGTCCCGGCAGTGGTAGAAGTAGAGCATGGTCGCGCACTGGACCAGGACCGAGACGAACATGGCCATCCACACGCCCTGGGCGCTTTGCAGCACCACGTGCCCGAGAAGATAGGCCAGCGGCACGCGGACCAGCCAGGCCGCCGAACCGAAGATTACAGCCTGGTACATGGTCGCCCCGGCCCCCACGAAGGCGCCTCCCAGAATCATGGCCGCCAGTAGAGGAGGCGTGGCCGCCATGTTCCAGGCCAGATAGCGGATGGCTTCGGCCTGAACTTCCGGGTCCGGGGCCACGAAAGCGATGACCGGCTCGATGACCAGCCACAGCAGGGCCGAAATGACGCTGATGGCGGCCACGCCTACGGCCATGATCCGGTAGCCCATGCGTTTGGCCACGTCTTTGTGCCCCTGGCCCAGATAGTGCCCGGCCAGAATGGACGCCGTGAAGTTGAAGGCGATGCCGGGCAGGAAAAGCAGGGCCTCGATGCGGATGCCCGCGCTCATGCCGGCCATGGCTATCACGCTGCCGTGGGGCAGGCTGGCTGTGATGGCGTACAGCACCATGTACGCGGAATGCCAGACCAGCTGCATGAGTCCGGCGGGCCAGGCTACGCGGAGCAGATAGGGCAGAGCCAGGCGGACCCAGCGCCACGGCGCGAGACTCCGGGCGGACAGCAGGCCGCAGCGGACCATCATGACAATGTTGAAGACCGTACCCAGAAGCACCGAGGCAAACGTCGCCCAGGCAATGCCTTTGTAGCCCAGATCCGGCAGTCCCCACATGCCCAGTCCCAGTCCCAGATCGCCCGCTGTGTTCACGATGGTCACCAAGATCATGGAATAAAGCGGAATGGTTACGGATTTCTGCGCCCGGAAAAAGGCGTTGCTGATGGTGAAGAGGTAATAGGCGGGCATGAGGTAGAGGCTTATCTGCAACAGATACGCGGCCACAGGCATGACTTCGGCGGGGATTTTGAGCAGCCGCAGAAAAACATGGTCGAAGCTCAGGCCTACAGCGAAGATGATCAAGCTGGTAATGACTCCGAGCCCCATGCTGAGGCCCACGAAACGCTTGATCCGCCCCGGCAGCCCGGCCCCGGAGCTCTGGCTGATGGCCGCCACGCTGCCGTTGGCCAGAGCCACGGCCACGACCATGAAGAAGAACATGGCCTGACTCATGACGCCCATGCAGGCCTGGGTTTCGCGGTCGATGCGTCCGGCGACCCAGACATCGGCGAACCCGATCAGGAAATGGCACATCATCATCGCCACCTGAGGCCAGGTCAGGTCCCAGATGGCGGTATAGGGCGCGGCGGCCATGCGCCGGTCGAAATCGGTCTCGGGCATATGATCTCCGGAAACATGAGGCTTGGCCCCAGATGCGCCAGCCATCCTGCTTTGACAAGGGAAAAGTGCGGATTTCACGCAGGGTTGCTTTCCCCTGGGGGCGGCGATAACGGGGCTACGGCATATGAATCCGTTCTTTTGACGAGGTATTTTGTGACGTACGAGAATTTGCCGGAAAGTGTGACAGTGGTGGAGGAGGACGGCAGGCGGTTCTTTCTGGTGGGAACGGCCCATGTCTCTCTGGAAAGCGTCGAGGACGTGCGGAAAACCGTGGAGATCGTACGTCCGGACGCCATCTGTATCGAGCTCTGCCAGTCCAGGCATCAGGCCATGACCCGCCGGGACGACTGGCGCGGCATGGACATCTACAAGGTCATCAAGGAAGGCAAGGCCGTTTTTCTGATGATTCAGCTGGTTTTACAGGCATTTTACCGCAAGATCGGCGACAAGCTCGGCGTGCAGCCCGGAGCCGAGATGATGGAAGGTGCGCGTCTGGCCCAGGAGACCGGAGCCACGCTGGTTCTGGCCGACAGGGACGTGCAGGTGACCCTGAAGCGCGTGTGGGCGGCCCTGTCGTTCTGGAAGAAATTCCGGCTTCTGTCCCAGCTTCTGGCCGGGATCTTCGTGGACGAGGACGTGGACAAGGACATGATCGAGGACATGAAGAAAAAGGACCAGCTGGCCTCCATCATGGGCGCGTTCGCGGAGCAGTTCCCGCAGATCAAGGAGCGGCTCATCGACGAGCGGGACATCTATCTGGCCCAGAAAGTCCGCCGGGCTCCGGGCCGGGATATAGTGGCCGTGGTGGGAGCCGGGCACGTTCCGGGAATGCGGCGGTATTTGGGGCAGGATATCGACCTTACGCCGCTGGAGGAATTGCCGCCGCCATCCAGGTGGGGCACGTTCTGGAAATGGGGGCTGCCCGGTTTTTTCGTCGCGCTTCTGGCCGCCGGTTTTTTCCGTGGCGGCGCTGACGCCTCCGCGAGCGCCGTGTCCATCTGGGTGGTGGTGACGGGCATCGGCGCGGCTCTGGGTTCTCTGGCCGCTCTGGGGCATCCGCTGACCATTCTGGCCAGCTTTGTGGCCGCGCCGTTCACCACACTGCATCCGCTCATTGCCGCGGGCTGGGTGGCGGGGCTGGTGCAGGCCTGGGTCAAGAAGCCCACAGTTTCAGATTTGGAAGAGCTGCCCACAAGCGTCATGAGCGTGAAGGGATTCTGGCTCAATCCCGTCAGCCGGATACTGCTGGTGGTGATCTTCGCCAATCTGGGCGCGACACTGGGAGTCTTCGTGTCGGGGAGCATGATTGCGGC
>JAUMXF010000097.1 GCA_030529235.1 Pseudomonadota bacterium | reverse complement strand
ATGCGGACCGGAACACGGGCCAGGGCCGCGGCCAAGATGCCAAAAATATTTCCCCCAAATGAATGGGTGTGTACGATATCGGCTTGGTGTCGACGGAACAAACGGGCCAGCTTCCAGATAGCCACAGGATCCCAGTGTCCTTTGCGCGGCAAAAAATGGACATGCACACCGAGCTGGGCAAGCTCGTCAAAAAAGACGCCGCGCTCTTTGTAGGTGACCACATGCACGTCGTACCGGTCTGTGAGCAATGGCAACAGCGCGCGCAGACGGCGTTGCACACCCCCGATTTTGAGGTTGTTGGTGACCCGGAACAGTACGGGGCGTCGGGAGGAAGACGTGGACATGGTGTTTTTACGGGCGTTGTCTTGGGGAGCTTAAGGGTCGCTTTTCATCCGGATACGGGAGCGGCCGCCGGGGAGAAGTTCCCGGTGCCATCCCGCACGGAGCTGTTCCCTGAGACAGCAACGGTCAGGGCACCTAGCAGAGGGCGGCGTGACGGGCAAGGAGCGCTTCATGTTGCCAAAAACAGGGGGAACGGATAACGCCCGGTCCATGACGGCCAGACGTATTCTTTTCATTTCCCGCCCCGAATTCATTTCCCCCATTCATGCGGAACTGAAGCGCAATGACTGCCAGGCCGTGGTGGTGGAAGACAAGCCTTCCGCCCTGAAGGTGCTGGAATCCAAAAAGCCGGATCTCGTGTTCACTCTGCCTTCCCTGCCCGGCTACCGGGCGCAGGACTTTCTGGAGGTGGCCGCCGGACACGATGTGCCGGTGGTGGTTTTCACGGAAAAGGGCAGTTCCGGTGAGGCGCGTCAGTTCATGGAACTGGGCGCGGAGGATTACTGGCTGGCCCCCCTGACCTGGGAGAAGATCAGGGCGATGCTGCCCCGCGAAGCTTCCGTCCGGCCCGCTCCGTCCGCGTCTTCGGCCCCTCCCCCCAAGGATTTTTCCATCATCGGCAAACATCCGGCCGTGGCCCGGGTTCTGGCTCTGGCCAGACAGGTGGCTCCATCCAGAGCCACAGTGCTCATTTCCGGGGAGTCGGGCACAGGCAAGGAAATGTTCGCCCGCTACATCCATGCCCACTCCGGCCGGGAAAACGGGCCTTTTGTGGCTGTGAACTGCGCGGCCCTGCCCGAGCATCTGCTGGAGAGCGAGCTGTTCGGACATGAGAAGGGCGCGTTTACCGGCGCCATTGCGAGAAAGCTGGGCAAGTTCGAGCTGGCCTCGGGCGGGACTCTGCTTCTGGATGAAATTTCCGAGATGGACTTGGCTTTGCAAGCCAAGCTGCTGCGCGCCCTGCAGGAAGGAGAGATCGACCGCGTGGGCGGCGGCGAAACGGTCCGGGTGGATGTGCGGGTTCTGGCCACCACCAACCGGAATCTGGAGCGGCATGTGGAGGAGGGGCATTTCCGCCAGGATCTCTTCTACCGTCTGAATGTCATTCCTTTGCGCTTGCCCGCCCTGTCCCAGCGCGGCGACGATGTGCTGCTGCTGGCCGAAACCTTCATGCGCCGCTACGCCCGCGAGTACGGCCTGGGCGAGATGACTCTTTCACAGGAAGCGCGGGACTGGCTTCTGTCCTATGCTTGGCCCGGCAATGTCCGCGAGTTGCAGAATCTGATGGAGCGGGCCGTGCTGCTGGCCGGTTCCGGCGCCATCCGTCCCGTGCATTTTCTCATGGACGGAGAGGAATGGACGCCTGCGGCCGATGAAGAAGCCCCGCCCGCGGAGCGCCCCGTTCTGCCGGATACCGGCGGCCGCATTCCGACCATTCAGGAAATGGAAATGCAGCTGATCATGAAAAGTCTGGACACGACCATGGGCAACAGAACCAGGGCCTCGGAGCTGCTGGGCATTTCCGTGCGCACCCTGCGCAACAAGCTGAACGAATACAGAAACGCCGGACTGGATATCGAGGCCGCGCGGGGATGATTCAGCCATATCAAGAAGTTGTAGATCGTGAGGAGCGGCATGAACAGTGAAGAGCAGAAGAAGCTCGCGGTATTGATTGATGCCGACAACGCTTCGGCAGGATTGGCTCAAGAGTTATTTGAAGAGATCGCCAAGTACGGAATAGCCAGTGTCAAACGAATTTATGGTGATTGGAGTAGTCCAACCCTGAAGGGGTGGAAAGACATACTATTAAAGCATGCTCTCGTTCCAGTTCAGCAATTTGCTTATACAAAAGGTAAAGATGCAACGGATATGGGCTTGATTATTGATGCCATGGATTTGTTGTATAGCTCAACATTCGATGGATTTTGCTTGGTATCGAGTGATAGCGATTTTACTCCATTGGCTTCTCGGATTCGAGCTAGTGGATTGACTGTTTATGGATTTGGAAAAAGAACAACTCCAGAGGCATTTCGGCAGTCTTGTGATCGATTTTTCTATATTGAGAATTTAAATTCCGAATCAAACCTGAATAATCATATAAATGAAAATGAGAAAGATGAGTCTATTAAAAAAGAAAGAAATATTGAAGGGAAATTAAGAAATATTTTATTCAAGGCAATAAAAGATAACACAGATGAGAATATAGGATGGGCTTATGTTTCAAAAATAGGAAATCATTTAATACAGACAAATCCAGACTTTGATCCGCGAAGTTATGGGTATGATAAATTGTCAGAAATGCTAAAAGCAATAGGAGGATTGCAGTTCAAATATAATGGAAATACACAGATGTGTTGTCGTAAGATTCCTTATTCTGAATTAATAAAAATTATAGCAAATGAAGCCATCCCAAATTTTCAGAATAAACAGGGGTGGGCAAAAATAAGTACAGTAGAGAAATACATTAATCCGAGATGGTCGTATGTAGAATATGGATTTGACTCTTTTTTTAAACTTTTAGAAACTGTCAAGTATGTTGAGATAAAGGGAGATGCTATGCGGGTAGTGCGACAGTTAAATGGGGATAATAAAACAGAGTAAATTAGCTCTATTTCAGTAGCATTCAGGATAACTGCCATATTTTATACTATCTTGGTGGAGAAAACATGATTCTGAGCTCCCGCATTGAAGGTTATCTGTCCAAGGCGTCGTGGATCCGGCGCATGTTCGAGGCCGGTATCGAACTGAAAAAACAGTACGGCGCGGACAATGTGTATGATTTCAGCCTGGGCAATCCCGATCTGGCTCCGCCCGCCGCCGTGGCCGCCGGTCTGCGGAAACTGGCCGACGAGGCGGAAAAGCCGTTCGCTTTCGGCTATATGCCCAACGCGGGCTACCCCCAGGTGCGGGAACAACTGACCAGAACCGTCAGCGCGGAGCAGGGCGCGGCCGTGTCCGCCGCCAACGTGATCATGACCTGCGGCGCGGCGGGCGGCATCAACGCCCTTTTCCGGGCCGTGCTCGAACCGGGCGCCGAGGTGCTCTGTCCCGCGCCGTATTTTGTGGAGTACGGGTTCTATGTTGAAAACCACGGCGGCACGCTTCGCTCCGTGCCCGCCCGGCCGCTGACCTTCGAGCTCGATCTGGATGCTTTGGCTGAAAGCATCACCGAGCGTACCCGCTGCGTGCTGATCAATTCGCCCAACAACCCCACGGGGCGCGTGTACTCCCGGCAGGAGCTGGCGGCTTTGGCGGATGTGCTGCGCCGGGCCTCAAACCGGTTCGGCCGGCCCATTCTTCTGGTTTCGGACGAGCCCTACCGTTTTCTGGCCTACGATCAGGCCGAGGTGCCGGGGATTTTTCCCCTTTATGAGCACAGCGTGGTGGTCAGTTCCTTTTCCAAGAATCTGGCTCTGGCCGGAGAGCGCGTGGGCTATGTGGCCGTGAATCCGGCCATGCCCGAAGCCGCGCGGCTGATGGAAGGGCTGGTGCTGGCCAACCGTATTCTCGGTTTTGTCAACGCTCCGGCCGTGGGGCAGCGGCTTCTGGCCGAAGCGTTGGGACATGGGGTGGACGTATCCGTTTACGCCGCCCGGAGAAAAGCCATGGCCGAGGTGCTTGAAACGGCCGGATTTTCCTTTTCCCTGCCTCAGGGGGCGTTTTACTTTTTCCCCCGCATTCCTCGCGGCAACGACGATACGGCTTTCGTCAGACTGCTGATGGAGGAGCGGATTCTGGCCGTGCCCGGATCGGGCTTCGGCTATCCCGGCTATTTCCGGCTGGCGTTTTGTGTGGACGAAGCCGTCATTCGGGGCGCGGCTCAGGGCTTTGCCCGGGCTTTTGCCGCCGCCTCTGCATGAGGCCATACGGTACTATGGCCGCTTCGATTGTGGACTCTGAACACGGTCCGGGTGGCGCTTTCACGAATTTTTCATGATCTGAGAGATGGCGGATTCGTATACGCCGGAAGCCCCGCGTTTTGCGGGGCTTTTTTATCTGCTCCAGGTATTTGCCCGCCTTCCTGATCCGCGGAAATCTTAGGCAAATTTCCGTCCGAAGCCGTTTATCTTGTCCCCCGCTCCGGAAAAATCGCAATAAAAACGGCCCGGACAGACAGGCCCGGGCCGCAGGATTCGGTGAGACGGACAGGAAAAGCTATTTCACCGAAGGCAAAACCGCGCCCTTGTACTTTTCCATGAACTTGGCCAGCTCGGGGCTGACAAGGGCCTTGTACAGGGCCTGGAGTTCGGGGCGCTTTTCATCTCCTTCGCGCACGGCCAGGATATTGGCGTAGGTGGACGCGGCCACGGAGTCGGCGGCTTCCACCGCCAGAGCGTCGGCGACGTTCAGGCCGCCGAGGATGGCGTAGTTGCCGTTGATGATGGCGATGTCCACATCGGGCAGGGAGCGCACCAGCTGGGCGGCCTCGATTTCCTGAATCTTGAGCTTTCTGGGATTTTCCTCGATATCGCGGATGGTGGCGGTCAGCCCGGAGCCCTGCTTCAGCTTGATGAAGCCCTCGGCCTCCAGAAGCAGCAGTGCGCGGCCCTCGTTGGTGGCGTCATTGGGCACGGCTACCAGCGCGCCTTCTTTCAGATCCTTCAGACTCTTGCTCTTGCCCGCGTAGATGCCGAAGGGCTCGTAATGCACCGGGCCCATGGAACCGAGTCTGGTGCCTTTCTGGGCGTTGAAATCATCCAGGTAGGGTTTGTGCTGAAAGTAGTTGGCGTCCAGATCTTTGCTGTCCAGCGCCATGTTGGGCTGCACGTAGTCGGAATATTCCACGATTTTCACGGTATAGCCCTGCGGCTGCAACAGCTTGGCGGCCTCGGCGAGGATTTCCGCATGAGGCGTGGGGGAGGCTCCCACGGTGATGGTGCCCGCGGCGTGGGCGTTACAGTACAGAAAAGCCGTGGCCAGCAGGATGGCAAAAGCCGGAAAGAGTTTCTTCATGGGTCTTGTCCTTGGGTAACGAGGTTGATGTGAGGCTGCGAAGCCGGTCTACAAACGTTTGTCGCTGCGGCGCGTGGCCCAGCTGCCGAAACTCTGGAAGACCTGCACGATGACGATCAGCAGGATCACCGTAATGATCATGATATCGGTCTGGTAGCGGTTGTATCCGTACATGATGGCCAGCTTGCCCAGCCCGCCGCCGCCCACGGCCCCGGACATGGCCGAATAGCCGAGGATGGTGATGGCCGACACGGCACTGCCGTTGATCAGCGAGGGTCGCGCTTCGGGCAGCAGCACCTTGGTGACGATCTGCCAGGTGCTGGCCCCCATGCTCTGGGCCGCCTCGACCACGCCGTTGTCCACCTCCAGCAGGGAGGCTTCCACCAGCCGCGCCACGAAGGGCGCGGCGGCCAGCACCAGCGGCACCACGGTGGCGTTGTTGCCGATGGTGGTGCCCACCAGAAAGCGGGTGAAGGGGATGACCGCGATCATCAGGATCAGGAAGGGAAAGGAGCGCGTGAGGTTCACCACCACGTCCAGCACGTTGTAGACCAGCGCGTGGGGCCGGATGCCGTCCTTGCGGCAGATGACCAGAACCACTCCCATGATCATGCCGAACACATAGGAAAAAAGCGTCGCCGCCGCGGTCATGTAGAGCGTATCCCACACGCCCGTGAGCAGCATCTCCACGGTCTGCCGGTCAAACATGTTTCATTTCCTCCAGCATGATGCCGCGGGCTTTGGCGTAGGCCAGGATCTGCGCGCGGGGTTTCTCCTGTTCGGGCAGTTGCAGCAGCATCTGGCCGAAGGCCACGCCGTTGATGTCGCGGGTGTCGGCGTACATGATGTTCACGGGGCAGCCGCATTCCAGCACCATGTTGGCGATGACTGGCTCGAAGGATGACCGCCCGTTGAAGATCAGCCGGTACAGATTGGTCTGCGGCAGGTTCTGCAGGGCTTCGGGCAGGACCAGACGGCGGGCGGCTTCGGTCTGCGGATGGAAAAAAACGTCTTCCACCGGCCCGTGCTCCACGATTTTTCCTTTGCTGATGATGGCCACGTGGCTGCAAATCTTTTCGATGACGCTCATTTCGTGGGTGATGACCACGGCCGTGATGCCGAGCTGGGCGTTGATGTCCTTGATGAGCGCGAGAATGGAGTCCGTGGTGGCCGGATCCAGGGCGGAGGTGGCCTCGTCGCAGAGCAGCACGCGCGGATTGGTGGCCAGGGCGCGGGCAATGGCCACACGCTGCTTCTGGCCCCCGGAAAGCTTCGAGGGGTAGGAATCCATGCGCTTGGCCAGGCCCACCAGGGTCAGCAGCTCCGAGGCCCGTTTGCGGGCTTCGGCCGGACGCATGCCCGTCAGTTCCAGCGGGAAGCAGACATTCTGCAGGGCCGTGCGCTGCATGAGCAGGTTGAACTGCTGAAAGATCATGCCCATGGAGCGCCGGGCCTCGCGCAGGGCGGGCTCGGGCAGACGGCAGAGATCCCGGCCTTCAAAAAGGACGCTGCCGCCCGTGGGGCGCTCCAGCATGTTGATACAGCGCACCAGCGTGGATTTGCCCGCACCGCTTTTGCCGATGATGCCGAAAATGTCTCCCTGGCCGATGGCGAGGTCGATGCCCCGAAGGGCGAACACATCGGCGTTTTTACCGGAAAAGCGCTTTTCCAGCCCTTGAAGAATGATGATGGGGTTGTCCGTCATAGTGTCTCCGCCGTGATGCTGCCGCTCCGGGAAGGGCGGCCGGGGCCTTTTCCCGGAATGGTGGAACCCGGTAGCATACTTCGTTGCGGACGCAAAGAGGCGGAAGGGGCCGGCCCTGTGGGACGCTTGGGCCCTCTTTTTAATTCATGGGAAAGCCCGCGCGGTCTTCGCGGGCATGGCTGTGCGGCCGGAACCCGGGCAGACACTGCGGCATAAATGCTTATCGCGCGAGATGCGGCTTCGGAAGGAACGGGATTTCCGTCGGAGCCGGGAGACTGCGCCTGACGCCGGACAGGCTGAGCGGTTTCATTCGCTTGTTGCGTCCATAAGAGCCCGTGCGTTGGCCCGGAACACATCCAGCAGATCCATGCCCGGCCCTGGAAAATTGATCATGACGGCCCGGCCGCACCCGGCCGATCCGGCAATGGGGCCGCCCGTGGGCATGTGTGCGTTGTCCAGCACCAGATCGGGTTTCTGTCCGGCCAGCCGCAGCAGTTCGCCGGGTTGCAGGGGACCGGGACCGAAGACTCCGGCCGGTTCGAGCCCGGCGAAGTCCGCCCAGACGGTCATGAATTTATGCGCCACAGCCCGCCTGCCTCTGGCCGCGAAATGTTGCCGCAGCTCTTCTGCGAGACGGGCATATTCCCGGTCGAATTCCCGCACGAAAGCGGCGGCCCTGTCCTGGGTTCCGAAAAGCTCACCCAACCGCAGTACTTCCTCGCGGACAGTCTGGGGGCTGTTGTGCAGGCGTACCTTCACTATCCGGGCGGTACCGCCGGCGGCGTCCCGCAGACGCTGGGCAAAGCCTTCGAAGCCTCCGAGCAGAACGAAATCCGCGTCGCGCACCTTGAGCAGATCCGACGGCTTGGGATCGTAATCCGGCGGATGCTGCAGATTTTCAGGGGCGATGACCGGCACCTGTTCCGCTCCGGCCGCGCGGGCCAGGGCGGCGGCCCATCCGGTGGAGGCCACGACGCGCGCTTCGGCCTGAAGGGTGGCGGGAAGGGCGAAAAAAAGCAGAAAAAAGAGAATGCGTTTCATGTCTGTCTTCCTTTCCAGAAATAGGAACACAAGGTGATGGTTCCGGCCGTGAGCACCAGAATGGGCCCCAGCGACTGATCCAAAAGGACAGCCAGAAAAAAACCGGCCACATTGCCGCTCAGACCGAAGAAAACCGCCCAGGCCGCAATGGAGCTCAGACTGGAGCCGGTATTGCGCGCAGCCAGGGCCGGGAGAATGGTCACCGCGTCCACCAGCAGCGCGCCGGTCAGCCGGATGGATGCGGCAATGGCCACGGCGATGGCCACATAGAGGGCCACGGTCAGACTCCGGACCGGCACTCCGGAGCACCAGGCCAGTTCCCTGTCGTAGAGGAGCAGCGCCAGACTGCGGCGTTTCCAGACAAAGAGTGCCGCAAGTCCCAGGCTGATCAGGCCCAGCAGGAGAACTTCCACGGGCCGCACGGCCAGAAGGGAGCCCCAGAGCAGCTCGAAGGCGGCGTTGGCGTGGACGCCGCTTATGGAGAGCACCAGAAATGCCAGAGCGATGGCCAGAACCATGAGAAAGCCCATGGCTCCGGGGGCTCCGGCCGGACGTTCGGAGAAAAGGGCCAGCAGGCGTCCGGCCAGGGCGCACAGGATGAGGGCCGGAATCAGCGGTTCCAGGGAAAAAACCAGTCCCAGAGCCGCTCCCAGCAGGGCCACATGCATGACCGTGAAGCGGATGGGGTAAATGTTCAGCCCCACGATGAACACGCCCACCAGCGGCAACCCCAGCCCCGAGAGGATCAGGGCGGCGAAGCCATGCTGCACCGGCGGCAGGGTCAGCACGCTCAGGATGCCGGTATCCATTCGTCCGTCGCTTCCCGGATGCGGCCCTGGGCCATGTGCAGGACACGGTGGCATTTGCGGGCCATGTTCGGATCGTGGGTGACTACGATCATGGTCGCGGGCAGGCCGGCAAGCATCTTGGCCACCTGTTCCTGTCCCTCAAAGTCCAGAGCGGCCGTGGGTTCGTCGGCCAGCAACAGGTTCGCGCCCTCATGCAGCATGCCGAGGGCTCTGGCCAGGTAGGCCCGCTGCCGTTGTCCGCCGGACAGGGCTGACAGCGGCCGCTGCAGGAGCCCGCCGATGCCCAGTTCTCCGGCCGCGTCCAGAACCGCCGCTTCTTCAGTCCCGGCCCGGAGCAGTTCCCCCACGGTAAAGGGAAACTGCCCCTTGGGCAGATGCTGGGGCATCCAGGCCATGCCGGGATGGGCTTTCTCCGGATTGGCGGGCAGTTCCGTCCCGTTCAGGCGGATGGAGCCGGTCCAGCCCCGATGCAGCCCCATGATGGCCCGAAGCAGCGTGGTCTTGCCCGATCCGTTGCCGCCGACAATGGCGACATGCTCGCCGGAAGCCACATCCAGATGCACGTCCAGCACAGCCGGTTCACGGCCGAAACGGCAGGTCAGGGCGCGGACCTCCAGATGCGGAGGCTTTGGAGAACTGGGGACGGTTGTGGTCATGGCTGGTTCCGTGCGTTTCCCGGCATGGACGGGTCGTCCGGCGGAGAAAACGTGCGGCATCAAGCATATGTCCTGAAGGTCCGGCAGGCAATCGGGGCGGAGGGCCTGGCGCGTTATTCCGCGTCCGGCTGTGTTGCGCCGGTTTTCCGGGCGCGGGCCAGATAG
>JAUMXF010000096.1 GCA_030529235.1 Pseudomonadota bacterium | reverse complement strand
ACTCTTTCTTTTGTGCACCCAGGTTCTGCTCAAGCTCTGGTAGTTTTGCAACCAAGGCTTTGTAGCGCTCTATATCTTGGTCCAGCTTTTCAGATGTTTGTGTGAGCTGAGCAATCTCAGTTAACTTACTATCCAAAATGACATACCAGTACGCACCACACGCACAAAATACTATAATCAGAAACAATAATACCTTGTGAGCAGATGAAAGCTCTGAAAATTTTCTGGAGATTGATTTACTATCCATTTGTTGCAGTCCCGTTTATATCTAAATTTTCAAAATACTCACGAGCAATGACAACACACTGAAACGACACGAGATCCAATCCATCTACCGCCTGCCGTGAAGTACGCTGAGTATCGACAACAGCAATATAGTTTGATGCCCTAAGATCTTCAACATAACGGGCAAAAACTTGGTTATCCAATGCCACGCCAGTCAATGCAATATTGCCATTGGCATTAAGTGTAAAAGTTTCCAACCACATTTTATCTCGAGGGACATTAGAAGCAACTTCATCAATGTATCGGACAGGCAACCCCTGACGCAGACGAACCATCTTGATAACTTCAATCCGGCTTTTAATCTTCTCAAGTTCTTCTTGAATCGCTTTGACTTTTGCGACCTTGACTTCAAGCAATTTTTTATCTTGCTCCTTCTTCTGTACCAAGCTTTCAAGATCGTATTTTTGAGCAGAAAAATAGTAATCCACCCCAAAAATAAGAGCGCCCAGAATAATCAGTCCAAAGATAAACAGAGATATATCTCCATGAGGATTAGTAGTCCGGACCCGTTTCTGCTGAGGGAGTAAATTAATTTTTATCATAAAATAATCCTAGCATCTAGAGCTTAGGCCCCTCTAAGAGCAAGCCCGAACGGCACAACCATTTGAGGAGCTATTTCCTTAAGATATTCTCTTTGAAATTGGTTCTCATCAAACTTTACTTTACGAAAAGGATCGTGATAGTGAGCCTCCAGCCTCAGCTCATCTTGAAACACTCTTGGTAAAGAAGCAAGCAAAGACCCACCGCCAGAAAAAAACATAGAATTTACTACCGCGACATGATCAGACGAAGACTGATAGAAGCCAATCAACCTCTTTATTTCATCACACCAAGCCTTCAAGGTTTTATCTATCGCATTCAGAGCAACCCGACTCTGATCTTCACTTAATTCGTCGCTTCCATTTATCTTTATCCGCTCTGCGTCAACCCGCTTTATATTCAAGGCGGATGCTATGGCTTCCGTTATTGATTTTCCCCCGAAAGACACTTCCCGCAAAAAAAGAGGCTTTCCTTCCTGATAAATACAAAAAATACTTTGAGTACCTCCGATATCAAGAAGATACACATATTTACCATTGAAATCTGGATAATTATGCTCAAAACTGTTGCACAACGCAAAAGAATCCACATCTACAATGGAAAGCGCCAAATCCGCCTGCCCAATTGCCTCGTTCAGGTTTTGAACGGCTCTCTTTTTACTGGCAACAAGAAGTACATCAAAAGAGCCCTCTTTTATTCCTTTCCCCAGTACATGGTAATCAATATAAACATCGTTGATGTCAAAAGGAATATACTGTCGGGCATCTCTCAACACAACATCCCCAAGTGTTTTTGGCGATTCGGCTTCAAAGGCGACCCTCTTCACGATGACTGCATGTCCAGCCATTGAAGAAACGACAGTTTTCTCCTTCAAGGCAAGCTGCTCCCATAGACTGGAAATTTTTTTCCCCGTGGCAACATTGTTATCAAGTTCCCCTGACTGCCATGGAGTTCTCGAAAGAGACTCCAGAGCACAACCATTCTTTCCCATCGAAACCTTGACAAGCTTCAACCATTCACTGCCAAGATCCAAACCCACACCAGCCCTCTTTCTTGAAAAAAAACTACTTTTCTTCACCTGACAGTATCTCCATCAGAAACTTCCGTATTAAAAAATATCCAATCCATCAGAAAACTTCCTACACTCATTACACTCATACTCAATTTCTCACGACCTACCCCAATTGGAACAACGGTTAGCACAGAGTTGTCGTATTAAGCAAGAGTGAATAAGATACTTTTCCAGTTCAAAACAATGCCTTGAAGACCATGAATCCCATATGAACCTAAAATTGGAGGCTCTGCATCACTCCAAAAATTGTGCAAGAATATCGCCAAACTCCTTGCAACCGACCTGCGAAGCACCTTCTATCTGCGAGGCGAGATCGACTGTCACCTTCTTAAGCGCAATGGCTCTCCCCACAGCAGATCGCACCTTGTTCGCAGCTTCATGCCAACCGAGATGATCAAACATCAGTGCACCTGATAAAACAAGGCTCCCCGGGTTGGCCAAATCCTTGCCTGCGATGGAGGGAGCAGTGCCATGAGTGGGCTCAAAAAAAGCCAGACGGGAACTCATATTTACCCCTGGAGCCAATCCCAACCCGCCGACCTGGGCAGCCAGAGCGTCAGAGAGATAGTCTCCATTCAAATTTGTCGTCGCAATGACGTCATACTGCTCCGGGTGAATCAGCACCTCCTGAAACATGGCGTCCGCAATTCTGTCCTTCAGCACAAGCTTTCCTGGAGGACAACAATCCTCGCCTTCACATACCACCTGCCCGGCAAATTCTTCGGCGGCCAGTTCATAACCCCAGTTACGAAAGGCCCCCTCCGTGAACTTCATGATATTGCCTTTATGCACAAGCGTTACGCTTTGCCGTCTCTGGTCCAGAGCAAATTGAATAGCCTTGCGTATCAACCGCTTCGAGCCATTAGAGGTCATGGGCTTCAGTCCCACTCCGCTTCTTTCGTCAAGGCAAACCCCCATCTCATCCCTCAGAAACGTAATGAGGCGCTTAGTCTCTTTGCTGTCCGCAGCCCACTCTATTCCCGCATAGACATCTTCGGTGTTCTCCCGAAAAATAACCATGTTCACTCGTTCCGGATGTTTAACCGGACTCTCTATACCTTCGAAATACCGGACAGGCCTGATGCAGGCGAAAAGATCAAGAGTCTGCCGCAATGTGACATTCAGACTGCGAAAACCCTTGCCGACGGGTGTCTCTAGAGGGCCTTTCATGGCCAGATCAGCATTCTTCAGTATATCTATAGTTTCCTGCGGCAGATAGGAACCTGTTTCGGCAAAGGCTTTTTTCCCTGCGAGCAGTTCCACCCACTCCAGTTGCAGCTCTCCGCCAGAAGCCAGCTCAAGGGCGCGATCCAGTACAGGCCGTCCGGCTTTCCATATCTCCCTGCCAATACCATCGCCCTCGATGAAAAAAACCTTTCGCCTCATATCTCTCTCCCCAAAAGAGCGCTCCCACATCAACTATCGTAACATTAAGAATACTTCCTGACCTCGCTGATGTGGAAGCATAGTTCTTTTGCTGCGAATAAGGCAATACTTAAATTTTCATACACCAAGACAGACTTTCAGATGATGTTTCTTGCCTTGAGAAAAGCGTACAAGACTTCTTCATTGCTCGTACTCAAGGGAGTAAGAGGCAGTCGAAGCTCTAATTTAAGACGTTTCATCATGGATAGAGCCGTCTTTACCGGAATGGGATTGGTTTCTACAAACATCATCCGCGAGCAGGCGGCCAGCTCGAAATGAAGCTGCTGAGCCCTGGATATATCCGCCGCGGACCAGGCGGCACACAGATCGCTCATTTCCTTCGGCAAAATGTTGGACACCACGGAAATAACCCCGCATCCGCCAATAGACAACAATGGCAGGACAGTGAAATCGTCACCGGAGAGCACCTGAAAATCCGGGCCGCAATACTCCAGTATCTGCGAAGCCTGATTCAGATCGCCAGTGGCTTCCTTGATGCCGCAGATGTCAGAAATTTCCTTGTATAGTCTGGCCACAGTGACCGGGAGCAGGTTAACTCCCGTGCGTCCCGGGACGTTGTATAGAATATAAGGGATGGGAACTTCAGCCGCGATATGTTTGAAATGCTGATACAGGCCTTCCTGCGTGGGTTTGTTGTAGTAGGGAGTGATGAGAAGGACACCATCGGCACCGGCGTCTTTGGCGAACCGGGCCAGTTCCACAGCCTCCGCCGTATTGTTGGAGCCAGCTCCGGCCAGTACAGGCACACGCCCCTTAATCTGGTCCACACAGATTCTGATGGCCTGCTTGTGCTCCTCATGGCTCAATGTGGCCGATTCTCCGGTGGTGCCACAGGGAACCACGCCATTGATACCGCTTTCCACCTGCCATTCGATCAGATTTCTGTAAGCGTCTTCATCAATACGGCCATTGGCGAAGGGGGTAACAAGGGCCGTGAAAGCGCCTTTGAACTGCATACTCTCTCCTTTGCTGGTAACGATCACAGCCCCATGGAGAAGGGGCTGAACTCGCCTTGATAAACGATCCGAGCCTGCCCCCCCAGAAAAATATCCTCTCCGCGAACGGTAATACGCAATTTCTCACCGCCCGAGGTGGTCACTTCCACTACGGGACCACACAATTCAAGGGCATGAGCCACAGCCACGGACGCCGCCGCACCGGTCCCGCAGGCGTAGGTTTCGTTTTCCACGCCGCGTTCATAAGTGCGCAGCAAAATATGCCCGGAATCCACAATCTGAATGAAGTTGGCGTTGGTTCCAGCGGGCGCGAAGTGGGCATGCCGACGCACAACAGAGCCCAGTTCGCGGACATCAAGGGCCTTCACATCCGGAACAATGATTACGGCATGTGGTACGCCTGTGTTGGCAAAATGCACGGATTCCGGCCGACCGTCCAAGTCAAGGTCGGCCCTGAGGCGCAGATCCCGAATCCGGGTGAGTTGCACCTCCACTTCGCCAGCCTCCGGCTGTACCCGGGCATGTATCGGCCCGGCGTCCGTGAGCATAACGTGTTCGGCCGGAGCCATACCCATCAGACAGGCCAGCAATGTGGCGCAACGCGACCCGTTACCGCACATTTCAGCTCTGGAACCATCGGCATTGAAAAAATGCCAGCGAGTGGAAGCCCGCCCGGAAGCATCTTCTTCCAGAAAGATGATCCCGTCGGCGCCGATGCTGAAGGCCCGGGGACACAAAACCCTGGCCCAGGTCGGCATGACTTCCTGCGGGATGGAACGGGAGCGGTTATCGATGACAATAAAGTCATTCCCGCTGCCCTGCATTTTATAGAACTTCTGTAGAGGTTGCTTCAGCATGGTCATAACATGCTCCCTTTCATAAGGATTGACTGTACGGCTACTGATCCGAAAGAGCAAGACAACCCGCTCAGATATTTGTAAATCAGCCTGATCGAACCAGACCCGTGACACTCCGGCATGACTGCGCCTTGATCGGGTCAGGCCGGGTAAACCGAAAGACCGATTATCCCAGAAGCTGCCGGGATATCTGCGCGAAAAGCTCCTGCTCCCGGATAACCCCGATCGCTTTTCCGTCCTGCTCCACAACCACCCGCCTGCGGTTCTCCTCGCACAGCAACTGCGCCACCTGCATCAGATTGGCCCGGCAATGCACCACGGGAGGGCGGGGATTCATGATTTCCGCCACGCATTTGGCCTCCAGTTCCTTCACCTGACTGGTGAAGACTCCCGCCCAGAAAACCGGGGAATGGCGCATGCTCCGGGGAGGGAGTCCGGATGGAGCGGTAATATATCCGGGCCGGATGGCCTGGATGAGATTCCTCATGGTCAGGACGCCGACCATTTCTTCGCCGTCAAAGACCAACACCGCCGGGTGCCCTACTTCCATCATGAGCCCCAGCGAAACGAAATTCTCCGAAGCGCGTTTCAGCTGCTCGATACCTTCCCGTATGGTGCACGAAGCCTGCACGCAGGTGTAATGCTGGATGGGGATCATGATCTCAAAAGCCAGTTTTTCCCGTTCCTCCTCAACCGGAAGGGCCGCGATCTCCCGCAGACGGATGGCCAGAGCGTCCGCATCCAGAGGCTTGCACAGATAATCAAAAGCGCCCAGTTCCCAGGCGCGGTGCACCGCGGATGCGTCATCCCCATCGGCCAGAACGACGACCTTACAGCCGGGAGCCGCAAACCTGATTCTCGGCAGAAGCTCCTGCGCATCCAGCCCCGCGCCCAGAAACAGAATTGCCGGGGCGGCGGAATGCAGCAGATCCGGAATCTGGGCCCCGGCGTCCGCGCAATGCACCGTATATCCCAGGTCAGTCAGCATCTTCGCCAGATGGTCCCGGAAGGGGATATCTCCATCGACAATCGCCACGTGAAGTCCGGTCAACATATCGTTCCTCCGGTGCCCGAGGCCTGTCCACCCGGCGGATGGTCAGGGCCTGGGCGAAACTTTCCAGAGTTCATAAGCCGTCCTGATCCTTTCCATCAGACGGTCCATTTCCACCGGCTTGATCAGAAAATCGAAAGCCCCACTGGTCAGGCACACAGCCGCATCATCCGAAGTGGCGTGTCCGGTCAGAATGATCACCTGGACAAGGGGCTGGCGGGCCTTGATTTCCCTGAGGACTTCCAACCCGCCCATACCGGGCATCTTCAAATCGAGCACCACCACCTGACACTGCTTTTCCTCCAGCAGGGCGGGCACGTCCCGTCCCACGCTGCAGACTTCCGCGTCGATTCCCTTGCGCCGGAATATCTTGGCTGCAGTCCGCAGGTAGTCTTCCTCATCGTCCACCAGTAAAACCCGCAATGCATCATCCATGCTCACCTCTTTTCAAAACGGAACGCCCGCCTCACGCCGACGGGGACGGCACTCTGGGCAAAACAATGAAAAACGTGGAGCCCTGCCCCGGTACGCTCTCGAAATCAAGTACGCCGTTCATGCTGTCCACCAGACCATGACACACGGACAGCCCGAGCCCCGTCCCACTCCCCGCCGGTTTGGTGGTGAAGAACGGCGTAAAGATCAGCTTCTGATTTTCCGGGGTGATCCCCATGCCGTTATCCCTTATGGAAATACGCACCCGGTCCGAGCCCTCCGGAGCGCAGGTCAGCGAAATGTCGCCGGCCCGGCCGTCCGTCACGTCTCCCACGGCATGGATGGCATTGTTGAGCAGGTTCAACAGCACCTGCTGCAATCTGCCGGGGTCCACCTGCACCACCAGACGGGAGGCCGCCACAGCCACGTGCAGGTCGATGTTGTTCAGCTGCACCTTTTTCTGAACCATGCGCAGCACCTCGGGAATGAACCGGCCCAGTTCCACGTTCTGCACTTCCACCTCGCCCGCCCGCCCGAAACTCAGGATCGAATGGGTGATACGCGCGCATCTGTCGACCTGCACCTTGATCTGCCCGACTCCGCCCGCCATCTCCTCCACATCGGCCAGAAGTCCGGCGTCGCTCCCGGCCCGCTCCCGGAAATCCTGCAGAAGCATTTCCATATAGGCCTGCTCGCTTTTCATGACCTGAAGCGGATTGTTTATTTCGTGGGCGAACCCCGCGGCCATTTCCCCCAGTTCGGCCAGACGGCCGGCCCGGTACAGCTGTTCGCGCAGTTGCTCGCGCTCACCCTCGCGCTGGCGCAGCATTTTTTCCACATATCCGGTCAGATAAAGGGAAGACAGAAAAACGATGATGCCGCCGCACAGCACGGACAGGACAAAAAAAAGCACTGTGGAATCCGCAGTCCGGAAAAAAACGGGAGAATGCTCGCGCACGGCCACGATCCAGCCCGCATGCTTCAGAACGCGGCTGGCGTAGGCGGCTCCGGAGCGATCATCCCGAAAGGCGCCGCCCACGCGGTCCCAAAAGGCGGGTCCGAACAGCTCCCGCTCACGAACCAAGGTCTGCCCTTCACTGCCGGCAATGATTTCCCCTTTCCGAGTAACCAGGAAAACCTCTGTCCCATCCTCGCGCACATCCATGACCATGCGCGTGAATACCTCCGGGTCCAGCGAAACACGCAGCACAAACGGCTCCCCGCCCAAGGAGATGCGCCTGGCGATGACCGTATAGGGCAGCCCCATCTGCCCCGCCATGACCCCACTGACGCTGCTGCCCCGCTCCAGAGCCTCCTCCAGCCACCTTCCGGGCACCGTGTGAGTACCCTTGAACACCCCGGGGCCGGCATAGCCGCGCACGCTTCCATTCTGATCCACCAGCGCCACGTCGGTGATCCCGCCGCGCTTGCGCTGCAAATTTTCCAGAACGGAGCGCATCTCGACACTGTCCCCACCCACGAACCGCCCCTCCACCAGAGCCAGATCACCGAGACAGTCGTCCAGATAGCTGTCCACCATCCTGGCGTGACTTCTGGCCAGCAGGGAAAGACTGTCAAGGCTGCCCTGCTGTACATGATTCCAGAACAGGTATCCGCCCGTGCCCAGAGCGAGCACCACCGGCACAAAAGGAGCCAGCAGCAGGGCGACGAAGAAATTGCGCTTGATTATCCGGCTGGTGATTTGACGCATGGCTGGCGGAGTATTTCCGGATGCCCTCAGCGGATTCCGCTTTCCTCAAAAGCTTTGCAGGCGGTCTCCACCAATACGTTCAGGGAAACGGGTTTGACCAGATAGGCGTAAGCTCCGTAGGCCATCCCCCGCATATCCATGTCTTCCCCTCCATGCCCGGAGAGCAGAATGACCTGGGTATTCTCCCATCTGGTCTTTATTTCATGCAGCAGCTCGATGCCGTTCATGCCGGGCATCATCACATCCAGAACGACCACATCGTAACGGTTGCCATGGAGCAGTTCCAGAGCGGCCGCCGCTCCGTCCACGCCCGAAACGCGGAATCCCCGCCGTTCCAGACGTTTGACCAGAGTTTCCATGAAATCCACTTCATCGTCCACCACGAGTACGGACGGACCGACACACACGGCGTGGGTGCTATTCTTTCCTGTCATGATGCTTCACCGGCAAAGTAATGATAAACTCGGTGCCCTCTCCGGGCTCGCTCTCGAACCGGAGGGTGCCACCCAGCTTGTTGATGATGGAATAACTGATGGACAAACCGAGGCCTGTGCCTTCCCCCACCTTCTTGGTGGTGAAGAAGGGATCGAAAATGCGGCGCTGCACCTCTTTGTCCATACCCGGACCGTCATCGCGGATGGAAACGGTAACCGTATCCGTGGCCTGATCGCAGGTGGTGGTCACGGTAATGTGACCATCCTTTCCTATGGCGTCGATGGCGTTGTTGAAAAGATTCAGGACCACCTGCTGTATCTGGGCCGCATCGGACTGGATACTGGGTAAATCCGGAAGCAGCGCCCAGTCGAGTTCAATGTTGCGGAAGCGTATTTCGTTGTCCAGAAACGCCGTGGTCTGCTTCAGCACGTCGTTCAGGTAGACATCGTTGCACACAGGCTCCATCCGTCTGGCGAACCCGAGCATGCGGTGCACCACATTTCCCGCCCGCTCCACATGCTGCTCTATTTTGTTCACGGCCTCCTCGAATTCCTGGAAGTTGGCACTGCCCCGGACATCTTCCTCTTCCAGGAGGTCGCGCATCCATCCCGCTTTCTCGCGAATGACCGCCAACGGATTGTTCACCTCGTGGGCCACTCCCGCGGCGAGTTTGCCCAGAGCGGCCATCTTGCTGGACTGAATCAGCTCTTCATTCAACTTCGCCTCGGCCCTGTTGCTGCGCTCCTGCTGCACGACGATCATGCGCGTTATGAGAAGCGTACCGATGATGATGAAAGCCACTCCGCTGCCCACCACCGCCCATGCGGCGGCCTCGGCCTCGAACAGGGGACGGAGCTCTCCCTGCATGTCCTCCTCGATGATCAAAAGCCAGTCCTTCTGCTCCAGCCAGATGCCGCTCACGAACATTTTTCCGCCGCCGCTGGAAAACTCCCGGACTTTG
>JAUMXF010000095.1 GCA_030529235.1 Pseudomonadota bacterium | reverse complement strand
ACCCGGCCAGTGACCCGGTCGTCGAAGCGGGCACCCACGGAAATGAGCACGTCGCAGTTGTTCACGGCCATGTTGGCCGTGTAGGTGCCGTGCATGCCGAGCATGCCGAGCCACAAGGGATGGTCGCCGGGAAAGGCCCCAAGCCCCATCAGCGTGGTGGTCACCGGACACTGACAGAGTTCCGCCAGGCGTACCAGTTCGGTGGCGCTGTCGGACGAGATGACGCCCCCTCCGGCGTAAATGGCCGGCCGTTCGGCCTGGGCGATGAGTTCAGCGGCCTTGCGCAGCTGCTTGCGGTTGGGGCTGTAGTTGGGATTGTAGCTGCGGATGTGGATGGTCTCGGGATAGGAAAACTCCGTGGACGCGGTGATCACGTTCTTGGGCAGGTCGATGAGGACGGGGCCCGGCCGCCCCGTCCTCGCTATATAGAAGGCCTGTTTGATGGTCGCGGCCAGATCCGCCACGTTCTTCACCAGATAATTATGCTTGGTGCACGAACGGGTGATGCCCACGATGTCGGCTTCCTGAAAGGCGTCGTTGCCGATGAGATGCGTGGGCACCTGGCCGGTGATCACGACCAGCGGAATGGAGTCCATGTAGGCCGTGGCGATGCCGGTCACGGTATTGGTCGCTCCGGGACCGGAAGTCACCAGGCATACGCCCACCTTGCCCGATGCCCTGGCGTACCCGTCGGCCGCATGCACGGCGGCCTGTTCGTGACGGACCAGGATATGTCTGAACGGATGGTTCGGGAGCTCGTCGTATACGTCGATGACCGCACCTCCGGGAAAACCGAAAATGAGGTCGACCCCTTCCCGCTTCAGGCATTCCATCAGGATCCGGGCGCCGGTGAGCATCATGGCCGTCTATCCCTCCTGGCGTTTATATTTTTCGAGCAGTCCCTGGATGCGGGTTTTCCCGGCCAGTTTCTTCTTCTTGTATTCCTTCACTTCCAGCTCTTCCGCAGGGGAAAGCGCGGCCTTTCCGGAGTAGCGTTCCAGAGCCTTTTCAAAACCGACATGCGCTTCCCACAGAGCCCTGAGTTCCTCGTCGTGCGCCAGATTGGCCGCAATGAGTTCGAGGTCTTGCTGTTCCATAGGACGTCTCCTTAGTTGAGGTTTGCCGTATCTCCGGCGGAAAAAGGATTCCAGTCCGGCTCCTCCTCGGCGTGTACGACCAGACTTTTCCTCCGGGCGCCGTGCCCGGATTCGATCGTCACCTGGCGCGGCCGCAGGCCCAGAGCCTCGGCCACGAAAAAAGTCAGCGCGGTGTTGGCCTTGTTGTCCACCGCCGGAGCCTGGAGACGGATTTTTGCATATTCGCCGTGCATGCCCGCGAACTCCGTCTTCTTCGCCCCCGGCTGCACCCAGACGGAAATCCGCCAGCCGCCTTTGGCCGGAACGACGCACGCGGGACGCTCAGACATGCTTTACACCATCATCTGAGCCACAAGCTGGCCCATGAAAATCTGTATGAACTTGATGCCCAGCAGGACCACCACCGGGGAAAAATCCATGCCGCCCGCGTAAGTGAAAGGCAGGGCTTTGCGGACACGGTAAAAGACCGGCTCCGTCAGGGTGCGGATACCGCGGACAATGGGGTTGTACGGATCGGGATTGATCCAGCTCATGGCCGCCGACACCAGCACTATCCAGAAGTACAAAGTCAGCACGCTGTCCGCCACATAAAAAGCCGCCGCCAGCAGGCTGGAAAAAACAGGCATGAAGTCTCCTTTGCAATCGATTATTGGCCAACGCTTTCAAGCCATTGCCGCAGTTCATGGAAGCTGTCCACATGGAGTTCCGCCCGCAGTCCGCGATTTCTATATGCCCAGAAAGGCACTCCCGCTCCCTGGGCGGCGTCCTGATCCACGCTCGAATCACCGAGATAGGCCATATCTTCCATAGGCATCCCCCATTCTTCGGCAATGCGCAGCAGCCCTTCGGGATGGGGCTTGGGGCGGGACACCTTGGCCGCCGTCATGACCGGGGAGAAAAACCCGGTCAGATGAAACCTCTCCAGTACCTTTTCCATGGAGTTCTTGCGGTTGGTGTTGACAGCCATACGCACGCCCCTGGCCTGGAGGGATGCAAGCAATTCTCCGAGTCCCGGCTCCGGGACCATGCGATCGATGAACTCGTCGTAGGTCATATGTCTCACGACCTCGGGCAGCCTGGGCATGAGTTCCGCTGGGATGAGACGGGCCAGGGACGCATCCACCGTGTGCATGAAGGAGTAATCTTCTTCTTCGGCCGTCATGGGGGCAAGTCCCAGTTTTTCGAGAATGTGATTGTAGTAAAAACGGTTCACGTCGCGCGTGTCGAAAAGCACGCCGTCGCAGTCAAAGACCAGTCCCCGGACCGGCCGGACGCCACATCCGGGTGAAGAGGCCGAGCTGTCACATCCAGGCATGGCTATTTCATGGCCTCCGGGAAATACTGGGCCGCCAGTTCGCGCAACCTGTACTTCTGAATCTTGCCGCTGGCCGTCATCGGGTATTCATCGAGAAAAGCAATGTATTTTGGTATCTTGTACCGGGAAATCTGCCCCCGGCAAAAATCCCGGATGTCTTCCACGGCATAGTCGAAGCCGTCCTTCAAAATGATGAAAGCGCCTACTTCCTCGCCGAACTTGCGGCTGGGCACGCCCACCACCTGGACATCCTTGACGCCTTCCATGCGGTAGAGAAATTCCTCGATTTCCCGCGGATAGACGTTTTCCCCGCCACGGATGATCATGTCCTTCAGGCGGCCGGTGATGGTCACGTAGCCATCCTTGTCCATGGTGCCGAGGTCACCGGAATGCAGCCAGCCGTCGGGGTCGATGGCCTGGGCCGTGGCGTCGGGGTTGTTGAAATATCCCTTCATCACGTTGTAGCCCCGGCAGCAGACTTCCCCCTGCTCGCCCGGAGGCATTTCCTCGCCCGTATCGGGATCGAGGATGCGCACCTCCACTTCCGGCATGGCCCGGCCCACGGTGCCGGTGCGCTGGGCCAGAGAATCGTGCACCCGGGTCTGGGTCATGACCGGCGAGGCCTCGGTCAGGCCGTAGCAGATGGTCACTTCCCGCATGTGCATGGCGTCCATGACCTTTTCCATGACCGGCACCGGGCAGGGCGAACCGGCCATGATGCCCGTACGCAGGGACGAGAGATCATAGCGGGAGAAGGTGCGGTGTTCGAGCACGGCAATGAACATGGTCGGCACCCCGTACAGGGCCGTGCATTTTTCCTCTTCCACGGCGGACAGCACCAGAAGGGGGCTGAATCCTTCCAGAATGACCAGCGTGGCCCCATGTGTCACGGCGGCCAGCACTCCCAGCACGCAGCCGAAGCAGTGAAACAGGGGGACCGGCAGGCAGACCCGGTCCTTGGAGGTGAAACGCTGGTTTTCACCGATCCAGAAACCGTTGTTGCCGATGTTGTGATGGGTCAGCATGACGCCCTTGGGAAAACCCGTGGTGCCGGAGGTATACTGCATGTTCACCACGTCGTGCGGGTCCAGGCTGTCCTGCCGCTTCCGGTAATCCTCCTCGGAAGTCATGCGGCTCAGGGCCAGGAGTTCCGGCATGGAATACATGCCCCGGTGCTTTTCCGGGCCGAGAAAGAAAACCCGTTTCAGGTCGGGAAATTTTTCTGTGCGCAGATAGCCCCGCTCCTGCGTCCTGAGCTCCGGCAGCAGGTCATAGACTACCTGAATATAGTCCGTGTCCCGGAAGGAATCGATGACCACCAGGTTCTCGCACTCGGAATGCCTGATCAGGTATTCCAGCTCCGCCTTCTTGTAATGGGTGTTCACCGTCAGCAGCACCGCGCCGACCTTGGCCGTGGCGAACTGCAGAGCCACCCAGTACGGCACGTTGGTGGCCCACACGGCCACTTTCTCCCCCTTGCCCACGCCCATGGCCATGAGCCCCTTGGCCAGATTGTCCACCAGGACACCGAAATCCCGGTAGGTCATGCGGAAATCACGATCCACATAGACCACGGCTTCGTTGTCCGGGTACTGCGCGACAGCCTCGTCCAGAATCTGCCCCAGAGTCAGGTCGCGTAACACAGGCTTGTGCATGCTTCTCCCCCTGATTGCCCGCTATTCCGGAAAATACAGCACCGCATAGATGGAAGCGGGCGCGTCGCCGCTACAGCCCACATGGTGCGGCACAACGGAGTTGAGATAGATGGAGTCCCCTTTGGAGAGAATGATGGTCTCGCCGCCGTAGATGACCTCCACCGCGCCCTCCTGCACCACGATGAACTCCTCGCCCTCGTGGGTGGAAAGTTTGCGTCCGGCTTCGGCCACGGGCAGAAGCTCCACGAAAAACGGTTCCATTCTGCGGTCCGTCTTGCCCCTGCCCAGAGAATAGTACCGGGTATCCGTGGAACTGCCCTTCTGGGCCTGCATGGCCATATCTTCCACCCGGCCCCCGAGGCGCACCACCAGCGGGTCCTGCCCCAGTTCGTCGTCCAGAAAGGTGCCCATGCGCACTCCAAGGCCGCGGGCGACCTTGAGAAGCGGCCCCAGAGACGGATACACGGAGTCCTCCTCCAGAGACTTCAGGAAGGAAAGGGACAGACCGGTGCGTTCGGCCAGCTGCTCCAGCGTGATCTCATTCATTTCCCGAAAGCGCTTCACGCGCATGCCAAGCTTTTCCTTGCTCATAACCACCCGCTTACAGGTTCAGGGTTCAGAGGGCCGGACCACGACGACGGCGGACAGGCTCGCATCGCCGGCAGGGTCCAGATCGTGGGGAGACACGCGCAGGCGAATGAAGTCCTCTCCGCCAGCACCCGCTTCACGAGGCAGCCCGAAAGAGAGGAGTTCTCCGGCCACATCCGGATCCGAAACAAAAAACCGGGTTCCCTCGGGGACAAGACAGAGAAGCGGCCCGAGCATATCCCGCCAAGGCAGATCGGAACCCGCCCGGGGAAAAATCAGCGCGTCAGCCGCGCCCTGATCCGCAAACGCATCGTCGTCCTCAAGGCCCAGCGACGCGGCAAAATCGTCGCGCGCCCGCGCCAGACGGTCTTCCTGCCCGCGCAGGGCCGCGAACTGTTCCTCGCGGTACAGAGCCAGAGTAAGCACGATCTGCGCCCGTCTGCGGCGGTCATCGGCGGATGCGGCTTCGGAAGCCGCCTTTTCCCTCAACCTGGACCGGATATCCATGCCCGTGTCCGTGTAGAAATCTTCCAGCCCGGCGGTTTCATAGGGACGCAAATCCGAAGCTCTGGACAGTCCCCGGACAAAATCCACATACTCGCTCGCCAGCCGCCGCGCGCATGTCCCGCTCAGGGGCAGATTTTCCGGCCGCCAGCGGGGAAATTCCGAAACCAGCTCCACGCCGGGGTCGAACAGAACGACGCCTTCCGGCAGGGGGCCGTGAATCAGGCCGGGATGCAGCCAGGGAAAATGCACCATCATCGGGCCGTTCTCCTTCCGCGTCGTCAACGTTCATACCGCCGGCACCGGCCCGTACAGGGCGGCAGCCGCAACAGACACACATCTCCCGCAAGCAGCGCGCACGAAGGGCCGGAAGCTTCGCCGTCCGACCGGAAATCCGGGCATTCCCAGCGATCCTCGAGACAGACCGCCATACGCTCCCAGATATTTCCGGCTTCCTTCGCGGTGAGCCCGAAACATTCCGAGCGGGCCACATGTTCTTCCAGAATTTTTTCCCAGTCCTCAAGCACGGTGCAGCGGAAATTCCGGTGCAGACCGGGATTGAGGTGCTCCTCGTACAGGCAGCGCTCTCCCATCCAGTGTCTGCAACCCCGGCCCGGCAGCCTGATCGGGCCCGTATGTGCGTTTGTGACCATCGTGTTTCAGCGTCCTCGCCGCGAAGATTTCAGATACATTCCATCCGCCCGAAAACCAAGATTTTTCTTCAAGTTGACCTCCCGAAGCCCCCGAGTGTATAGGACACCAACCATTCCCGAGGAGGCAAAACATGTTCGGCATCGGCATTCCGGAACTACTCATCATTCTGGTCATCGTCCTGATCATCTTCGGCGCCAACAAACTGCCTGAAATCGGAGCGGGCATGGGCAAGGCCATCAAGAATTTCAAGAAGGCGACCAACGAACCCGAGGAAATCGACGTCACGGCCAAATCCGAAACCTCCGATACGGAAAAGAAAAGCTGACCCCGGCTGGTCCGGACGAATTTCAAAGGCCGCCATGCGGCCTTTACTTTTTTGGAAGTGTGAAAAACGCCGGGTAACGCCGGTTTCCGAAGGCAGAATGCCGCAAGCCCGTATTTCCCCCCAACGCGCCGATCCGTCGGCGGAAAGTTCCCCGGAAGACCTCCCCTTCCGCCTGCGCGGGCGTCTGGCCCCGAGCCCCACGGGACATCTGCACCTGGGTAACGCCTGGTCCTTTCTGCTCTGCTGGCTGGCCGTCAGGACGGCCGGAGGAGTCCTCGTCCTGCGCATGGAAGACATCGATCCGGACCGCTCCCGGCCGGAATACGCGGCGGAAATCATGCGCGATCTGGACTGGCTGGGGCTTGACTGGGACGAAGGTCCGCCGGGAGCTCTCTATGCCCAGAGCGCCCGCCTCGAACGGTACGCCGAGGTCCTTGGCGCGTTCGTACGCGACGGGCTCGCTTATCCCTGCTACTGCACCCGCAGAGAGCTGAAATCCATGGCCTCGGCCCCGCACGCCGAAGACATGGGGCCGGTCTATCCCGGCACATGCCTGGCCCTGACCGATACGGAACGTCACCTGCGCGAGCAGGAAGGCCGCCGGGCTTGCCTGCGCCTGCACGGCGGAGAAGATACACGGTTCACCGACCTGGCACGCGGGCCGGCGCATTTCGGGTGGGCGGAATGCGGCGGAGATTTCCCCCTGCGCCGTTCGGACGGCGTGATCTCCTATCAGCTGGCCGCGGCCGTGGATGACGCGGACCAGCGGATCAATCTGGTCGTGCGCGGCCGGGACATTCTGCCCAGCACGCCCCGGCAGATGCTCATTCTCCGCCTGATGAAGGCTCCTCTTCCCCGGTACGCCCACGTGCCCCTTCTGCTTGACCACGAGGGCGAACGTCTGGCCAAACGCCACCAGGCCCTGACCCTGAAAAGCCTGCGGGAAGCCGGAATCCGCCCCGAAGCCGTGACGGGTTATCTGGCCTGCCGGGCCGGGCTGCTGCCCCGCCCGGAGCCTCTTTCCCCGGTCCATCTGGTCCCCCTCTTTTCCTGGGGCCGTCTGCCCGGTGGTGACGTTCGTCTGGAGCCGGATATAGCGTCCAGACTGCGCGGTCTCCGGGTGTAAGCGGGTCTCGGCTTGCCACCACCCTTTACGACCGATAGAGCGGCATGGCGGAATCCGCGGCTCCACGGGTCAAAACGCCGCGTGGCACTCCAACCGGCGCATCACGCCGGACACCGCCATCCCGTGCACAACGCCCCAACCGGACATCTTTCGAGGAAAGATCATGATCGATAAAGGAATAAACCGTGTCTGGCTCCAGCATTACGACAAGGAAGTCGCGGCCAATCTGCGCTACGAACATATCGGCATGTACGAGATACTGGTCCGTGCGGTTGAACGCCATCCCGAACGCACGGCCCTGATCTTCAACAACTGGCGTGTAAGCTACAGAAAGCTCAAGGCTCTGGTGGATCTGGCCAGCACCAACCTGAGAAGGTCCGGCGTCCGGCCCGGCGACCGGGTGGCCATCATGCTCCCCAACTGTCCCCAAGCCGTCATCAGCTACTGGGCCTGTCTCCGGCTCGGAGCCGTGGTGGTCATGACCAACCCGCTGTACATGGAAAAGGAGCTGGTTCATCACTTCAACGATTCCGGGGCCGCCACCCTCATCACCCTCGATCTGCTCTGGAAGCGCATAGACAGCCTGCGCCCGCGTCTGGGGCTCGAACGCATCTTCATCACGTCCATATCCGACTGTCTGCGCTTTCCACTGAATCTGCTCTACATGTTCAAATCCCGGCGTGAACACCGGCTGCCCGACATTCCTTACGGCTCATCCGGCGTCACGCCCTGGAAAAGCCTGCTCGCGCGCACGGCCGTGGAGCCGCCCCATCCCGTCGATCCGCAGAAAGATCTGGCCCTGCTGCAATACACCGGCGGCACCACCGGAGTATCCAAGGGTGTGATGCTGACCCATGCCAATCTCTTATGCAACGCCAGGCAGTGCCAGGCCGTGCTGCACGGTATCTCGGAAGAGCGGGAAACCGGACAGGTCATCCTGGGCCTGCTGCCGTTCTTTCATATTTACGGCCTGACGGTGTGCGTCAATTTCGGCATGCTCATCGGCGCGACCCTCATTCCCGTACCCAAATTCACCCCCGCGGATGTGCTGAAGACCATCAGCAAAAAGCGTCCGACCATCTTCCCCTGCGCTCCGTCCATATTCGTGGCCCTGCTCCAGCAGAAGAATCTGGCCCGCTACGACCTGTCCTCGGTGCGCTACTGTATTTCCGGCTCGGCCCCCATGCCTGTCCCGGCCATGGAAAAATTCAACAAACTGACCGGGGCGCGCATCGTGGAGGGGTACGGACTGACCGAAGCCTCGCCCATCACACACCTGAACCCGCTGCTCGGGGTGAACAAGAACGGCTCCATCGGCCTGCCCTTTCCGGATACGGACGCGGCCATTGTGGATATGGATGTGGGCTCCGTGCCCCTGCCTCCGGGCAAGATCGGCGAACTGGTCATCCGCGGCCCCCAGGTCATGGGCGGCTACTGGAACCGGCCCGATGAAACGGCATCCGTGCTCAGAAACGGCTGGCTCTACACCGGTGACATCGCCTACATGGACGAAGAGGGCTATTTCTTCATCGTGGACCGCAAGAAAGATCTCATCATCACCGGTGGATACAATGTCTATCCGCGGGAAATCGACGAGGTCCTGCACGAGCACCCGGCCGTCAAGGAAGCCGTGAGCGTGGGCATCAACCACCGGACCAGGGGAGAAATCATCAAGGCCTATATTGTGCTGCGGGAAGGGCACACCCTGACCAAGGCCGAAGTGCTGGCCTTCTGCCGGGAAAAACTGGCCAACTACAAGGTGCCCAAACAGGTGGAGTTCCGGGAGGAGCTGCCCAAATCCATTGTGGGCAAGGTCCTGCGCCGGGTCATCCGTGAAGAGGAAGAACGCCGGGGTGATCACGACGGAGACGGCGACGACGAACTCACCGGCGATGCTTTCGAAATGAAAAAAAATCAGCGCGGACAGGAGGATGAGAACATTTAGAGTGTTTCAACTTTGAAGTGCGGCAGCGTGGTCCGCTGCCACAAAACAAATCCTGCGCCCTGAAATTGTCCTTGGGAGGACTTTTTTGGCTATACTTGCAAAAGATTCTATATATTATAAAACGCTTAAGCTTACCATGTATAGATCTTTTTCAGAAATACTTCCTTCTTTCTCATACATTTATAATGAAAAATCTCTTCTATTTTTCAGAAATATATACATTGAAATTATTGCTAATGATATGAAGCATATAATTCCAAACGTAAAAAAAATCTTCGACCTAAACAAAACCTTCTCATAATCATAATATATAAGTATTTTCTTGTCACATGCTATTTGGTATGCCCGCATTTTTCTGTATAAAAAACCATACCTATCATAATAAATTATGACATTTTCCCCTATATTCCTGCGAAGACCCTCTCTTTCAAAGCTCGTATAAACACATGTAAATCTATATCTATCCCCTTTATTTTCTAAATATACACAAGTACTACTTCTTCCACAATGTCCATACCCGATAAGAGTCCCATTCATATTCCCCAT
>JAUMXF010000094.1 GCA_030529235.1 Pseudomonadota bacterium | reverse complement strand
TGTTCCTTGTTGATGGACAGATTACCCAGAATTTTGGAGCAGTGGTCGCAGTGCAGGCTGAAGAAAAGAATGTGTTGCGGATAATGGGCCGAAGCGTTGCCGTCCGGCGCCGTGTTCAGGAAGCTTGTCTCCGTCACGGCCGGAGCCGTCACATCCAGATCCAGGACGCTGTTGGCCGTGAAGCCGCCGATCCATACTGACACGCCGAGAAAAAGTATCAGCACAGACCTTCGCACCCAGGCCAGAAGACCGAGCTGGACAAACAGAGCAGAGGCCACGCCGATGCACAGCGCGCATTTTTCCTTGAGCCCCACGAACTGAAAGCCCAGCAGAGCCCCGTCAAAAGCCAGAGCGCCCAGCAAAATCAGGCAGACCAGCCCCCATATCCAACGCTTGTCATAGCGGCCGCCGAAAAAGGCCAGAGCCCACAGGAGCCAGAAGAACATGGCTCCCAGCTTGATCAGATTGCCTTCTCCGAAGCGGATATATTCGCCAACCACGGCGCAGGATGATGTGGTGCAGAAAGAGGTATGCCGTACGGCCTGCATCCAGACTTCGGCGGAGAGAAAAAGGGCGACAAAAAAGAGAACGGTCAGCAACAAGTAGCGGGCAATCTTGGGCATGAAATCCTCCCATTCAGAATAATGGGCATTTTTCTGGAGATGGAGGAAAGGTCAAGGGCCTATTGTCACGAGTTAACAAAAAAATGGGTCGCCTAAGCGACCCTTCTTTACAAACCAGTTCAATGGCTTAAATTACATGCCCTGAATCCAGCAGTCCGCCTGGTTCCGATCGATAGTCGCGTTCATAACGAAGCCATATTGAGCTATGGCAATATCTACCAGCGTACTGTTGGAGTTTTGACCCGCAGCAGTCGCAACTGCACCCTGGTTTGCCATCTGGTTAGCATCCACTGCCTGTGTTCCGTTGTCCGCAACGCCGACCCATCCGGCGAGTCTATTGCCCGGCAGCGAGGCTTGGCAGTCAATGGAACGGTTCTGATCACCATTCTCAGCAAACAGTGCGGCAGCTTCAGACATACAATTGCGCAGATCAGACTCGCAAGCACCGAGAGCAGCGTTTCTGCGGTACTTGGTGAACTGAGGAATAGCGATAGCGGCCAAGATGCCGATGATGGCCACGACGATCAACAGTTCGACCAGAGTAAAGCCCTGCTCGGATTTACGAAAACGATTCATAACTTCCTCCAAAAAATAAGTTTAAATGTTTCAACCGGTAATTCAAAGTCAGGAGTAGCTTATCATGAAGCGTGCCAAAAGAGTCAACCCCTCAGATCCCAATGACCACCGTATATCTCACAATTCTTCGAAAAATTGATCGCCAAATTTTGTCCACGCCCCTCCAGGAGGCAACCATTTCGCGTCCAGCCTTGACTTACGGGCCCGATATCCTAAAAGTCTTGAATTTGAGAAGCCCGTAAGGCCCGTCATTGTGTGGGATCTCATACGGGCCCCACAGATCCAGCAATCTCTCTTATTACTTGACAAAATCAACCCATCCTCGGAGGAATCATGACCCACAGGACCATTTCCCAGCCGCGCACCGACATACAGGCCACCAATCTTTTTCTGCGCGGCGTGTACAACTGGATGACCCTGGGCCTGGGACTGACCGCCCTGGTGGCGTATCTGGTGGCCGCCACTCCGGCTGTGGCTCAGACCATTTTCACCAATCCCATCTTGCTCTGGGGGCTTCTTCTGGGCCAGATCGGTCTGGTGTTCGCCATCTCCGGAGCCATACACCGCATGTCCGCAGGAACGGCCACGGGCCTTTTTCTGTTGTACAGCGCCCTGAACGGCGCCACCCTTTCTTCTATTCTTCTGGTGTACACGACGGCCTCCATTTTCAAGGCCTTTATCGTGTGCACGGGCATGTTCGCGGCCATGAGCGTCTATGGGGCTACCACCAAAAAAGACCTGACCTCCTGGGGCTCTTTTTTGTTCATGGGACTCATCGGCATTATCATAGCTTCTCTTGTTAATATCTTCATGGCCAGCTCGGCTCTGGATTTCGTCATCAGCGGCGTGGGCGTACTGGTTTTCATCGGCCTCACGGCCTATGACACCCAGAAGCTCAGAATCATGGGCGAATCCGCACCCATGGACGATGCACTGGCCGTCCGGCGCGGCACCATCCTGGGCGCTCTGACTCTGTATCTGGATTTCATCAACCTGTTCCTGTTTCTGCTCCGCTTTTTCGGCGCTTCCCGGGATTAATGCCGGACTGGCTCCGCGTGCAATGCGGGAAAGCCGGGTGCAGATTCAAGCTGACAGATATTGTCGCAATGATATTTGGACAGAACAGCGTCTGACGTTTCATCTCTTTTTGGCTTTGGATCATAAGAAAAACACGTAGATTCCGCCGCTGGCGAAACAGAGGGCATCGGAAGATGTTCCTCGATCCCGGCGGCGGAAGCTGTTTTTATAGCTGCTGCCAAATTCTGGGAGGAACCTTCTATCCTGCACACAGGTTCCGCCCCGGCAAAACCAGAGGGGCTTCCTGCTCCAGCACGGACAGAGGTAAACAGACGCGAAGTTCCGGACTCACCGGGGCAAGGCGGATGTCGGCCTGGTAGAGTTCGCTCAGCATACGCGAGGTCATGACCTCGGAGGGCGGGCCGCAGGCGGCGATACGGCCCTGGCGCAACAGGGCAACCTTCGAGGCCATCCACAGGGCGTGGTCGGGAAAGTGGGTGGTTTTGAGGACAGCGTAGCCTTCGGCGGCAAGATGGGTGATGCGCTCCAGCACGCGGAGCTGGTTGCCGTAATCCAGTCCGTTCAGGGGCTCGTCCATGACCAGGGTTTTGGCCCCCTGGGCCAGAGCCCGGGCGATGAGGGTCAGTTGGCGCTCCCCGCCGCTTATTTCCGCATAACTCTTCGCGGCCAGATGCCCGATACCCAGCCGCTCCAGACCCTCCTGCGCCGCAGCCTCATCCTCTGCGCGCATCCGGCCGAACAGCCCGCTGTGAGCCATGCGGCCCATGAGCACCACGTCCAGCACGCGGTAGGCAAAGGCCATGCGGTGCAGCTGCGGAACATAGGCCACCCGCCGGGCCAATTCCTTCGGGCTCCGGACTTCCACGGGTCTGCCTTCCGCCAGCACAAGGCCCGACCGGGGCCGGAGCAGGCCCAGAAAAATCTTGAGCAGCGATGTTTTCCCGCTGCCGTTGGGTCCCAGCAGGCAAAAGACTTCCCCTTCATGCACGGCCAAAGACACATCGTGCAGCACGGCATGGGCGGCATAGCCGAAATACACGGACCGGGCGGCAAGCTTCTCCATCAGCTCCACCCGCCCCGGCTGGAACGCAGGGCCGCGGCGAACACCGGGATGCCCAGAATGGCGGTCAGGATGCCCAGGGGGATTTCCACCGGAAAAATCAGCCGGGACAGATTGTCCATGACAAGAAGATAAATGGCTCCGAGCAGAACCGAAACGGGCAGGAGCACGCGATTGTCCGGTCCCACCAGCATGCGCCCCACATGCGGAATGATGAGTCCCACCCAGCCGATGACCCCGCCCGCCGCCACGGTCAGACTGCTGACCAGCGTGGCCGCGAGGATGAGCACGGTCCTGACCAGCGTCACCCGCACGCCCAGAGCCCGGGCCTCCTCATCACCCATGGTCAGGACATTCAGATAACCCGAAAGGCTCAGCATCACGCCGATGCCAAGCAGCATGAGGGGCCCCATGAGCAGCATGGATTCCCGGTCGATCAGGGAAAAACCGCCCATGAGCCAGTAGGTGATGGCCGGAAGCTGATCGTGCGGATCGGCCATGTATTTGACCAGGGACAGCAGGGCCGTGAACAGGGCCGAGACCACGATGCCGTTCAAGACCAGCAGAAGCAGGCGGTCGCCCCGGTACATGCGGGCCATGAGCATGGCCAGCCCCACGGCCAGCAGGCCGAAGACGAAGGTGCTGAGCTGCACCACGAACCAGCGAATGGAAAAGAGCATCCCCAGGGCCGCGCCCAGCGACGCGCCGGACAGGACACCCAGCAGGCCGGGGGATACCAGCGGATTGACGAACATGGCCTGAAACGCGCTTCCTGAAGCGGCCAGAGAGGCCCCGACACAGATGGCCGCCAGAATGCGCGGCAGGCGGATATCCAGAATGAGGGTCCGGGTCAGGCGCATCCGGTCCGGGTCCATATCCCAACCAAGGCCCAGAAATCCGGCCAGATCGGCCATGCCGACAGGATAGCGGCCCAGGGTCAGCGAGCCCAGAGCCGCGGCGCAGAGCAGAAAAAACAGCGCCGGCACATACGCCCGCGCTCTCATGGGCCGATCACCGCCCGGGCCGCGTCGTCATCCAGATCCACGCCCAGAAACAGACGGTAGAAGGACTTGGTTTCCGCCACCAGGTCTTTGGAGTAACGGCCGGGGTGAAGCTCCTTCGTCAGCCAGCACAGCCCCAGAATGCGCATGAAAGACGGCGGCCGGTCGAACCAGTTGAAGGGTGAGGACGGAATGAGCAGCACCCGCCCGTCGCGCACGGCCCGGACCTGGCTCCAGGCCGGGTTTCCCCGCACGGAGTGGAAAAACGCCTCCTCCTTGGCCAGAATGACTTCGGGCTCACCCAGAAGCACTTCCTCCAGGGTCACGGGCTCCATGCCGAAGCCGCTTCGAGACTGGCAGGAATGAATGTTGCGGCCTCCGGCCAGATTGATCAGCTCCGCGTGCACCGACGTATCGCATTCGGTCTTCAGGCCGTCCAGCCCCTGGGCGTAATAGACGGAGACGCGCTCCTCTTCCGGGATGCCCGCCAGCACGGGTTCGACCTCGTCCAGTATGCGGCGGGTTTCCCTGGCCAGAGCCACGCCCCGTTCCTCCCGCTTCAGGATGCGCCCCAGAAACTCGAAGGCTTCGGCATATTGCCTGAGCGTATCCAGCCGCACATAAACCACGGGAATGCCCAGGGTCCGGCCCATGTTCTCGATGACGTCGTTGGCCGCGCCGCGCACCGAATACCAGGCCAGGATGAAATCCGGACGCACGGTCAGAAGCGTCTCCAGGTTCGGCGTCCGGCCCTGGCCGAACCACCCGCCCAGCACGGGCAGCCGGGCGAAATCCGGACGCAGGTACTTTTTCTCGCGCTCGTTCAGGGGAAAGTTGAGCCCGGCGGCAAGGGACGGGTCCAAAGCGTAGAGCAGGTAGAGAGACGGAGGCGAAGCGCAGAATATCCTGGGTTCCCTGTCCGGCAGAAGCACCGTGCGTCCGGCCATGTCCGTGATTTCCGCCGCCGGAACGGACAACGGCCCGCCCCAGAACAGAAGCACGAAAAAAAGCAGCGTGCAGGTCCTCAAGCCTCCTGTCCGCATGGCCCCTCCTCGTCCCACCACAGCACGGCCCAGCGCACAGGCCTCGTGGGCAGCCGCAGCATTCCGTTTTCCCGGACCAGCGCGCCGTCCAGATATTCCCGCAGACGGATTTTTTCTTCCGCGGTAATGTCGTGCACCATCCAGGACAAACCCTCCACGGCCTCGTCCAGCGTGGGAAAAATCCGGGCTTCGTGATGCGTGGTGAAGGTCAGATGGGCGAAGATGCCGATCTGGCGCAGATAATTGAGCACCACGATGTAATCGAGGCCGGGCGTGAACTCCCGTCCGGCTCCGGCGATCAGTCCCCGGTCAAAGGGGCCGTCGCCCACCAGTGTGGTGATGTACGCCCGGCGGCGGGTGTGGCGCCGCAGCTTGTCCACGGCCATGGCCAGATCGTCTACAGTGAGAGACCGCGAGGCGATGGCCACGTCGTGCGCTTCAATCCCCAGGGCCGCCCAGTCGTCCTCCCAGCGGCCGTTGACGATGCGCACATTTCCGATGCCGCCGTCCCGGCAGCGTTCCGCCAGCAGTTCCCGCATGACCTTCGAGGGCTCCAGGGCGGTGACGGAAGCGGCACGCGACGCCAGAGGCACGGCCAAAGTCCCGGCGGCCGCACCGACATCCAGCACGGTCTCTCCGGGCAGAATCCGGCAGATGTCCAGAAACTGCTCCACATAGTCGCCGCGGGCCACGGCCTGAGTGAAATCCTTGGCCCGCCTGTCCCAGTGGCCGGGACCGCGCCGCTCATGCAACATTTTCCGCGCATGGTGCGTGCGCCAGATCTGGTTCCAGTCAAGATGCTGATAGTCCATGTTCTCCGTCCTTTTGCGGAGTTTCGCCCCCGGCGTTCATGCGCCGGCCTCACGGGGCCGGGCACGGTTCATAGTAGGTTTCTCCGGCGGCACAGGGACGGCAGAGCGTCTGCCCGCCATGGGTCTCCTCGCGCTGATCCAGTACGGACTCTCCGCAGCGGGCGCAGACCACGCTCCGCGAGGGCGGTCCCGGCAGGTCGCTCGGGTGCAGGCTGACCCGCACTTTCCGGATTTCCAGCAGATCCGCCTCGTCCATGACCTCCAGAGCCCTGAACCGCGCCTCTTTCATGTCGCCCGCGTCGTCTTCATCGGCGAGGGATGCGGCCAGTTCGTCAGCCTTGCGGCGGGAGCTCTCCCGTACGCAGATCCGCACGGCCCGATCCCCCTCCAAATCCACAAACGTGGCGGCCATTTTGCCGAAATCCCTGATCTTCAGGTTGCGTTTGCCCGGAGAAAGCCCGGTCACGGAGATGATGGCGTCCGTGGCGCAGCGGTCTATCTCCACCACGGCCAGCAGTTTTTTACGGTCTGCGCCTCTGGGATCGCGCAGTCCCAGTTCCCGCAGACCGGCCAGGGCCATGCGCACGCCGATGATCTGCCCTCCGCAGAGGTGCCCGTGAAAACGCACTGCGTCTTCCAGGCACCGCTCAAAACTGTCCGGACGGTCGTACATCAACCCACCCGCCGGAACACGCCGTGAAGTAAGGAAAAGGCCCGCAGTGTGGAACAGAACCGGATTATCGCGACGGCCGTGCAAGCACCGGAGCCGCCGCGAGGGCACGATAAGCGGAAAGCCAGGGCCACAGCCTAAAACTCCATGCGCAGGTTGGCGAACCAGGTCCGCCCGGCCTGCGGATAGCCTTCGCTCAGTTCGTAATCGGCATCTAAGGCGTTGTTGAGACCCAGCTCCAGGTACTTCTTGTCCAGAAACTCATATGTGCCCTTGACGCCGAAAACCGTGAAACCGTCGGCCACCCGCTCGCCGTCCGTGGAGCTGTAGCGCTTGGAATTGTATTCCATGTCCGCCAGCAGCGAGATCCGCTTCAGGGGGCTGTATTCGAGGAAGGCGAAAATCTTGTGCCTGGGCGTGTCCAGCAGTTCGTCGTCGTTGGTATGGTTCTCGTACTCCAACCAAGTGTAGTTGATACCGCCCCGCAGGGGATCGAAAATGCGGGCGGTCACGCCCAGCTCCAGCCCGTACATGTCCACTTCGCCGATATTCTGGTTCTGGCTGATGCGCTTTCCGGGGTTGTCCGGGTCGGGCACAGTCTTGAACAGAATGTAGTCGCGCACGTCGCTGTAGAACAGATTGCCCTCCACGGTGACGCGCTCCTCAAAGGAATGCTTGTAGCCGATTTCGTAGTTGACGGCCCGTTCCGGATCGAGATCCGGGTTGGGGATGGCCCGGCCCATGCGGTAGGAAAACTTGTCCTTGATGGACGGCATGCGGGACTTCAGGGCCACGCTGGCGTGCGCCAGACCCGCCTCGCCGACCTTGTAGAAAAGGCCCAGCTGCGGATTGACGGCATCGGCGCTGCCCCTGGAGAAATCCGTTACCGTCTTGCCCACCAGATTTTCGGCCTCGCGGGTTTTGACGCGGTCATAGCTTACCCCGGCAATGGCGTAGAAGCTGTCCGTGAAATTGATGGTATCTTCCAGGCCCACGGAGAAGATGTCCTCCTGGAAATGGACATCCGGAGTCTTCGGAGCCAGTTCCTTGTGGAAATCGCGCTTGAAATGCACGGCCAGCCGGAGTTCGTTGCGGGGGATGACCAGCAGGCCGAGTTCCACGGAGCCGCCGTAAGTATGGTCGTCGTAGGCGCTCTTGAAGGACGAACGCTTCCGCATGGTGGAATAGGAAGCGTCGTCGTAGCTTTCGAGGGCGTTTTCAAACATGTCGTAATAAAGACGCGTCTTGGCATACACGTCCTCGCCGAACCATGTTTCGGAGTTGAAGTACACGCTCTCCCTGTCCCAGTACGGCCATTTCCAGTAACGCGGCGAGATGGACTCGCTCTCCCCGGCATAGGGCGGAGTGCCCTTTTTGCCGTGCTGCCTGGCGTAGGTCAGGGCGTATTCGTCCTTGCTGTTGGAGGTGAATCCCACCTTCAGGCTGCCCTTGCTGTCCTGATGGTATGAATTATTGCGCCGCCCGCCGTTTTCCGTGGGCACGGAGTCAAAGGAACGGGACAGGGGAAAGCCGTCGCTGTTCAGGTGGGACAGCCCGGCCTGCACGTACCACAGGCCCAGATTGGTGCCCATGTTCAGATAGCCGTTGTACGTGTATGAGCCCACGCCCAGGCCGGTGACGGCCTCGAATTTTTCCGACGGCCGTTTGGAGACCATGTTGATGGCGCCGCCCATGGTATTGGGGCCGTGCAGCACTGAGGCGAAACCCTTGGAGACGGTGATGTTGGCCAGATCGAAAGTCGTGAAGCGGCCCAGATCCGGGTAGCCGTCGTAGGGCACATAGATGGGAATGCCGTCCATATAGATGGGCACATGCTTCAGGTCGAAGCCGCGCACATAGACCATCTTCTCGTTGCGGGCGCCCACATGGGAAACGGTCACACCCGGCAGCAGATTCACGGCCCTGTCCACGGTGTCGGTGTTGAACGTGCGCATGGTTTCTTCGGTCACGCGCTGGACCGAAACATTGGGCGAGCCGTCGGCCTGCTCCACCACCTCGATCTCGCCGAGCCTGAAAGCCCCGTCTCCCGCTTTTTCAGCGGCGAAAGCAGGACATCCGAACAGGACCGCCAGCAATACACACGCGCCGCGCAACCAGAAGCTCCGCATTTCCCCCTCCTTTGTCTGTGTCCAAAGGGCGTTGTCTGAATGGGCGCACGCTAGAGTTATAATTTATACACGTCAATCACATTTTAAAAAATACAGTATGTCTTTTCCTTAGTTTAGTATGGGGATTACTGCCGCAGGGTGAAACGAATGGGCAGGGTGGCCGTGCAGGCGTGCGGTTCGCCGTTTCGCGTGGCCGGGAGATAGGTCGATGCCCGCGCGGCCTGGACGGCCGCCTCGTCCAGCCTGGGTCCGGCGCTTTGCGTAACGGAAACATCCAGCAGGGCGCCATGCCTGTCCAGACTGAGCAGCAGCATGACCACGCCCTGCTCCCGCCTGGCCAGGGATGAACGCGGATATTTCGGCGCCACCCGGCGCAGAAAGGCCGGGGCTCCCGCCTCGCCAAAGACATACGCCGGGCCGCCGCCTGGACCTCCAAAACGGCTTGAACCGGAGCCGGAAGCCCCGCTTCCGGGCGACCGAACACCCGGCGCATTCATCGCGGCAACCGGGGCATTGCCGGAATCATCGGCGGAAGATGTCAAGGACTCGGCGAAACCAGCATCGGCCGGTGCGGGTGACTCGGCAATGGACGGCTCCATGAGTCGTGCGGGGCGGGCCTCCTCCGAAGGCACAGGGCGAACGGGCCGGGTCGCGGGAGCCGGCGTGGGTGGCTCACTTCTTTGCCTGTCCCGATTGGTTTCCCGGCCGGGAGCGGCTGCCTGACTTCGCTGCGGGGCGGGTTTCCCGGCCGCCTGCTTCACCGCGGCAGGCTGAACCGGGGCTTTCCGTCCGATTTCCGGCGCAGGCGCAC
>JAUMXF010000093.1 GCA_030529235.1 Pseudomonadota bacterium | reverse complement strand
ATCCCGGCGAGGAGGATGCATGGAAGATCGGAAAAAATATCTGGAAGAACTGCTGCGAAAAGTTCACGAAGCCCAGCGAATCTACGCCACTTTTTCTCAGGAGCAGGTGGACGCGGTATTTCACGCCGCGGCCACGGCCGCCACGGCGGAACGCATCGCCCTGGCCAAAATCGCCGTGGGAGAGACCGGCATGGGCATTGTCGAGGACAAGGTCATCAAGAACCACTTCGCCTCGGAATACGTGTACAACAAGTACCGCCACAGCAAAACCTGCGGCGTGCTGGAGGACGATCCCGTGAACGGCTACCGGGAGGTGGCCGAACCCCTGGGCATCGTGGCCGGCATCGTGCCCACGACAAACCCCACGTCCACAGCCATCTTCAAGGCCCTCTTATGCCTGAAGACGCGAAACGGCATCGTCTTTTCCCCGCATCCCAGAGCCCGGCGCAGCACCTTTGCGGCGGCGGAGATCATCCGCCAGGCGGCTTTCCGCGCCGGAGCGCCGGAGCACATCGTGGCCTGCATCGAGGAACCGTCCAAGGAGCTGACCCAGGCGCTCATGAGCCACAGACTGATCAGCCTGATTCTGGCCACCGGAGGACCGGACATGGTCCACGCGGCCTACAGTTCCGGGACTCCGGCCATCGGCGTGGGAGCGGGCAACACGCCCGTTCTGATCGACGCCACGGCCGACATCAAAATGGCGGTCAATTCCATCCTGCTCAGCAAAACCTTCGACAACGGCATGATCTGCGCCTCGGAGCAGACCGTGGTGGCGGAGGAGTCCGTGGCCGACGCCGTCCGCCGGGAATTCATCCTGCGCGGCGCGTATTTTACTTCCGAAGCGGAGACCGAGGCGCTGGCCGCCACGCTTTTCATAAACGGCAATCTGAACAGCGCGGTGGTGGGCCAGTCCGCCCCGGCCATCGCCGCCATGGCCGGCCTGACCGTGCCGGAAGAAACCAAGGTGCTCATCGCCGAGCGGGGACAGATCGAGGCCAGCGACCCGTTCGCCCACGAGAAGCTCTCGCCCGTTCTGGGCTTCTACCGGGCCAGGGATTTCGACGAGGCCGTGCGCATGGGCCGGGAGCTGGTCTTTCTGGGCGGGGCCGGACACACCTCGGTGCTGTACACCGACGAGACGGACAGCGGTCATGTCGCCTTTTTTCAGGACAGCATGCCCACGGGCCGCACGCTCATCAATATGCCCGCGTCCCAGGGCGCCATCGGCGACGTGTACAATTTCCGCGTGCCGCCGTCCCTGACTCTGGGCTGCGGCAGCTGGGGCGGCAATTCCGTGAGTGAGAACATCGGGGTGAAGCATCTCATGAACACCAAAACCATTGCCGCCAGAAGGGAAAACATGCTCTGGTTCCGGGTTCCGCCCAAAATCTATTTCAAGCAGGGCTGCCTGCAGCCGGCGCTGGAGGAGTTCCTGGGCCGCCGGCGGGCCGTCATCATCACGGACAGCACCATGGAAAAGCTGGGGCACGTGCAGAGCGTGCTGAACGTGCTGGACGGCATGGGCGTGCAGTTCCGGATTTTTGCCGAGGTGCTGCCCGACCCCGATCTGTCCACGGCCCGCCGGGCTCTGGAAATGGTCAACGACTTCAAGCCGGACATGTTCATCGCCCTGGGCGGCGGCTCCCCCATGGATGCGGCCAAGATCATCTGGCTCATGTATGAGGTGCCGGACATCCGTTTCGAGGATGTGGCCCTGCGGTTCATGGACATCAGAAAACGGGTGGTGTCCTTTCCCGAGCTGGGGAAGAAGGCCGTGATGGTGGCTATTCCGACCACGTCGGGGACGGGTTCGGAGGTCACGCCTTTCGCCGTCATCACCGACGACCGTACCGGAGTGAAATACCCGGTGGCGGACTACGCTCTGACCCCGGACATGGCCATCGTGGACCCGGCCTTTGTCATGAACATGCCGTCCCGGCTGGTCGCCCACGCGGGGCTCGACGTGCTGACCCACGCCATCGAGGCGTACACCTCCATCCTGGCCAACAATTTCGCCGACGGGCAGGCCATGGAAGCCATCCGGCTGGTTTTCAAGTATCTGCGCGTCTCCTATTCCGGCGGCAAGGGGCAGATTCTGGCGCGGGAGAAAATGCACTACGCCGCGACCATCGCGGGCATGGCCTTTGCCAACGCATTTCTGGGCATCTGCCACTCCCTGGCCCATACTCTGGGATCGACTTTCCACCTTTCCCACGGCCTCTCCAACGCCCTGATGCTGTCCTACGTCATCGAGTACAACGCCACGGACGCGCCCACCAAGCAGGGCATGCTGCCGCAGTACAAATACCCGCTGGTCAAGGGCCGCTACGCCCGCATCGCGGATATGCTGCACCTGGCCGACGATCTCGAGGGCGACGACAGCGAGATCCGGGCCCGGAAAACGGCGCGTCTGGTGCGGGCCATCGAGTCTCTCAAGGTCGATACGGGCATTCCGGCCTCCCTGCGCGAGGCGGGAGTGCCGGAGCAGGCGTTTTTGTCCCGGCTGGATGACATGGCCGAGCAGGCCTTTGACGACCAGTGCACCGTGGCCAATCCGCGCTATCCGCTCATAGCCGAACTGAAGGAATTGTACCGCAAGGCCTACTACGGCGAGCCGCTGGCCTCACTGAACAGCCGGTAGACGGGCAGGGCCGCGTTCCGCCGAAAACGAAACGGCCGCGATGTTTCAAACTCGCGGCCGTTTCGTTTTCGGGCGGCATTTGCTCACAGCTCTCCCAGATGCTCCACCACCCGCCACGGCTGGCGCTCCTCGCGGAGCAGATCTTCCCGCGTGGCCTCGCCGCTCAGGACCAGAACGAAGTCCAGCCCTGCATTTTCGGCCAGCTTTTTGTCCGTGCTCAGGCGGTCGCCGACCATGACCATCTCTTCGCGGGCGTATTTGTCCAGCAGCGGCCCCAGCACGCGGGGGTCGGGTTTGCCGAAGACATGTTCCGGGGTGCGGCCAGTGGCCTTTTCGTACAGGGCCAGAAAGCTGCCCACGTCGGGCAGGGGACCTTTGGGATCGGGGCAGACCAGGTCCGGGTGGGTGGCCACGAAAGCCACGTTCCCGTCTTGCAGCAGCCGGGCGGATACGCACAGCTTTTCGTAGGTCAGTTCCGTGTCGTAGGCCAGAATGACGGCCTGGGCGTTTTCATGGGTCAGCGACAGCTCCGGCATGGCCTGGGTCAGGGCGGCGGTGTAGTCCGTGTTTCCCACCAGATAGGCCCGCGCGATTTTTCTTTCGCGCAGATATTCCACCAGGGGCGTGGTCGGCGTGAGGATATGCTCCGGTCCGGCCGGAATGCCCATGCCTTGCAGCCTGGCCACATAGGTGCGCGGACTTTTGGACGTGTTGTTGCTCAGAAAATAGAAGTCCGCCTCGTTCCAGCGCTTTCTGATGAACCGCACGGTGCCTTCGATGGGGATATTCCCCAGATAGACCGTGCCGTCCAGATCGAGAACGAAACATTTTTTTCTGTGGGGCATTTCAACCTGCTTTTGATGTGTGGTGAAAGAGGATCGAATGTGTCCCTGACGGGTATGGAGCAAGGCTCCCTGTTCCAAAAGAGAAAGGGGCCCCGCGCCGAGCAAGGCCCCTCGCATTCAGGGATCGGAACCGGTCACATGAGCCAGCGCAGCGGTGTGAGGGACACCTCGGGCACGTACACCAGCAGGAACAGGATCAGGACTTCTATCAGGATGAACGGCAGCATCTTCACCACCAGTTCGCCCAGCTTGATGTTGCCGATGCCGCAGACCACGTACAGCACCGTGCCCACGGGCGGAGTGATGACGCCGATACCCAGGTTCAGCACGAAGAGCAGGCCGAAGTGGTATGGATCGATGCCCGCTTCCAGAATGAGCGGATAGAAGACCGGCGCGAAGATCAGGATGTTCGGGGTCAGGTCCATGACCATGCCCGCCACCAGCAGAAAGCACATGATGATGGTCAGCAGCATGAAGGGGCTTTCGATGAACGGGCCGAACAGCGTGGTCATGTGTTTGGGGATCTGGGCCAGGGTGATGAAATACCCCACGGCCGAGGCCGTGGCCACGATGAGCATGACCACGGCGGTGGTGCGCGCCGCGGCCGCGCTGACCCGCAGCAGGTCGCGGAAGGACAGTTCGCGGTAGTAGAACATGCACACGGCGATGGCGAACACGGCACAGAAGGCGCCGCCTTCGGTGGGCGTGAATACGCCGAAGCGGATGCCGCCCAGCAGCAGCACCGGCAGCATGAAGGCGGGGCTCGCGTCCTTCAGGATGGCTATGGTTTCGGCCCGGCTGAAGGTGATGGTTTCGGTGTAGCCGTCCTTGCGGACGATGAACCACCATACGGCCATGAGGCCAAGGCCCAGAAAGATGCCGGGAAAAAGGCCGATCATGAACAGCTTGGTGATGGACAGGCCGCCGATGGTGGAGCCCAGAATGATGAAGTTGGTGCTGGGCGGGATGATGGGGCCCAGAATGGCGCCCGAGGCGATGATGCCGCCCGCGCGTCCCTTGTTGTAGCCCACCTGCTGCATCATGGGCAGCAGCAGACCGCCCAGGGCCGCGGCCTCGCCCACGGAACTGCCCATGAGCCCGGCAAACAGGATGCTGGCCACGATGGCCGCATATCCGAGGCCGCCCTTGACCCGTCCGACCAGAAGCTGGGACAGCTGCACGACGCGTTTGGACAGGCCGCCCGCAGCCATGATCTCGCCGGCGAAGACGAAGAAGGGAATGGCCATGAGCGGAAAATTGTTGGCCCCGTCCAGCATGATGTTGGGGATGGTCATGGCGTCCCACATGCCGGAGGTGTACATCATGACCATGGCGCAGAGGATGAGCACCAGAGAGATGGGCACGCCGAGGGCCAGAAACAGAAACAGGCTGCCGAAGAAATAGTAGAGCTGTTCCATGCGTTACCCCTTGTCCGGCATGACGAACTCGTCCTTGTCCGGTTTGACGAATTCGGAGGCGGGCGTCCGCAGCAGGCGGATGAAGTCCCTGCCCCGGATGACGATGGCCGCCAGAGCCATGATGGGCAGCGTGCCGTTGATGAAGGCCATGTTCACGCCGGTGGCCACGGAATTGGTGTCGACGGTCTGCTGCACCAGCACGATGCCGCCCCAGAGCAGGAGAACCAGAGCGCCAAGACCCAGAAGCGAGGCGACGATGTCCACGGTCTTGCGCGCCGCGCCCGAGATGAGGCTCACGAACATGTCCACCGCGATGTGCTTCTTGCGGTAGAAGGCTTCGATGGAGCCGAAAAAGGTGATGTAGATGAACAGAAAACGCGCCCATTCCTCGCTCGGCGCGAAGCTCGAACCGAAGGCGTAGCGCAGAAAGGCGTTGTAGAAGACAAGGCCGATCATGCCCAGAAAGATGGCCGCGCAGAAAATCTCGAAGGCGAATTCAAAGGGAGACGGCTTCGGGACAGACGCGGTGCGCGTTTCAGCTGGAGATACATCGTGAGCCATAAATACCCCGTAATGCGTTCGCGGAAAAAAGGACAAAAGAATGGGGAGCCTTCGGCCCCCCATCCGGCATATGTTTTCCGTTACTTGTACGATTCGGCGCTTTCCAGGATTTCCTTGGCGTTGGGCACCGTGTCGTAGAAGAGCTTCCAGCTTCTCTTGCCGGCATCCTTCATGGCCTCGCGGAATTCGGGAGAGGGCTTGGAAACCGTGCCGCCGCCGTCCGTGATCTGCTTCTGGGCGTCTTCCTCGATCTTGGCCATGAGCTTCCACACGTAATCGGCCGATTCCCTGGCGGCCTGGTTGACCCACTCCTTGTCCTGATCGGGCAGGCCCTGGTAGAACTTCTCGTTGATATAAAGGGAGTGGATGACCAGAATGTGTCCGCTCATGGTGATCTGCGGGGTGATTTCGTACATCTTGAGGGCCACGATGTCCGCGAAGGGGCTGTCGCCGCCGTCGATGACGCCCTGGTCCAGAGCGCTGGGCACCTCGGCGAAGGGCATGGGCTGGCCGCTGATGCCGCATTCCTTGGCGAAGTTGATGTAGAGCGGGATGTTGGGCACGCGCATGCGCAGGCCCTTCAGATCGGCCATGTCCTTCAGGGGCTTCTTGGAGTAGAAATGGCGGAAGCCCAGAGGAAAGGCGTTCAGGGTACGCAGGCCGGACTTTTCGGTGAAGCCGTCGTTGATCAGCTCGAAGGTCTTGCCTTCCATGGCCCGGCGGGCATGGTCCAGATTGTCGAAGAGCATGGGCGTTTCCAGCATGGCCATGGCCGGGTGCAGGGCCGAGGTCTGGGTGCCCGTGGCGCACATCTGGATGGTGCCTTTGCGCGTGCTGGCGATGTAGGCGTCTTCCTTGCCGAGCTGGCTGTTGGGGAAGACCTGCACCTCGTACTTGCCGCCGGAGAGCTGGGCCAGAATCTCACCGAATTTGTGCATGCCCAGAGTTTCGGGCTCGCCTTCGGGTTTCATGCCCGCCATCTTGATCACCACTTTGTCCGCGGCTGCGGCCGTGGCCGCGAATCCGGCGCCGAAAAGGGCCAGGGCGAGAATGAAAAAGCCAATCCGTTTCATGGTCAAACTCCTTCGAATCAGTAGTGGTTGAAAGAAACCGCCATACTCTTCATCCTGTTCCGGCATCGTTTACAAAATTCCATACGGGTTTCAAGGGTCAACCCGGCCTGTCGCGCGTCCGCCATCTGTTCTCTCCGCTGTTGTCTCTTTTCCCCCGCATAGTTATGCTCGGAAAAATGGATTTCCCCGGCCGCGGATTTTCCGGCCGTCCGTATTTCAATCACCAGAGAGGAGCGGCTTCCGCCGGAAAAGGCGGCTCCCCTCCTGAACCGGAAAGCGTATGCGCAACATGTCTGCCACAGTCGTCGTCATCGGCGGCGGAGCCACCGGAGTCGGCATTCTCCGGGATCTGTCCATGCGCGGGGTGCAGGCCGTTCTCCTCGAACAGGGCGGACTGGCCCACGGCACCAGTTCCCGTTTTCACGGTCTTCTGCACAGCGGCGGGCGGTATGCCGTCAGTGATGCGGCGGCGGCCCGCGAATGCGTGGAGGAAAACGCCATCCTGCGCCGCATCGGCTGGCACTGTGTGGAGGGCACCGAGGGCCTCTTCGTGCTCACGGACCAGGATGATCCGGCCTATGTGCGGACATGGCTCGACGGATGCGAGAAGGCGGGTGTCCTGACCGAGCCCGTTTCCGTTGACGAGGCCCTGCGCCTTGAGCCCGGCCTGTCGCCGCGCATCCGGGAGGTGTACCGGGTGCCGGATTCCAGTGTGGATGGCTTCCGTCTGGTCTGGCACAACAGCGTGTCGGCCCGCAGATACGGCGGAGAGCTTTTCACCTACCACACGGTGACCGGCATCGAGGTGACCGGCGGCCGGATCACGGGCGTCCGGGTCCGCAACAACCTGACGGGCGAGGAATTCTTCATCGCCTGTCAGTACGTGGTCAACGCCGCCGGGCCCTGGGCCGGGGAGATAGCGCGTCTTGCGGGGCTGTCGGTGGATGTCACGCCCGACCGGGGCACCCTGATCATCTTCAACCACCGTTTCGCCGGGCGTATTGTCAATCGTCTGCACAAAAGCTCCGATGGCGACATTTTCGTGCCGCACGGCTCCGTGACCATTTTCGGGACCACTTCGGTCCGGGCGCAAAGCCCCGGCGATACCGCGCCCACCTCCGCCGAGGCCCTGCGCCTGCTGGATCTCGGCGAGCCGCTCTTTCCGGCCATCCGAAGCTACCGGATATTGCGGGCCTTCGCCGGAAACCGGCCCCTGTACACGCCGCCCAACGCCGAGGCCGGACGCGGAGCCAGCCGCAATTTCGTCATCGTGGACCACGAGTCCGAAGGGCTCTCGGGCATGGCCAGCATTTTCGGCGGCAAGCTGACCACCTACCGCCTCATGGCCGAGAAGATGACCGATCTGGTCTGCGCCAGGCTTGGCGTGACCGCTTCCTGCCGCACGGCCGAGGAGCCGCTGGCCCCGACTCCGGACGCCGGGCTGATGCGCCGGGCGGGCCGTTTTTTTCCGGAGCACCGGGTGCGGATGGTCGCCGAGCGCATGGGCGAGGAGTTCCCCTCGCTGGTGCGATGTCTGGAGACGGACTCGGGGGGCGAGCTTCTGTGCGAGTGCGAAATGGTCAGCCGGGCCGAGATCGAGCTGGTGGCCCGTGATGAAGCCTCCCATTTCCTGCACGACATCCGCTTCCGCACCCGAATGGGCATGGGCACCTGCCAGGGCGCCTTCTGTTCGCTTCGGGCTATCGGCGCACTGACGGCGGCGGATGTTTCTTTTGCCGCCCAGCCGTGCGAGAATCTGTGCTCCTTTCTGCAGGAGCGCTGGCGGGGCCTGCGCGCGGTCATGTGGGGCAATCAGATGCAGGAAATCGAACTGGGCCGGGCCATTTACGCGGCCACCCTGAACCTTGACGGAGCCGACGATGAGAGCCTCTGATGTGGTCGTTGTGGGCAGCGGCATGGCCGGTCTGACCGCGGCCCTGGCGGCGGCCGCGCGCGGCAGAAGCGTGACTCTGGCCGCCCGCGGAGCCGGGGCTCTGGCCATCGGCGGTGGCTGCGTGGACCTTCTGGGCTATGTGAACGGCCGGATCGTGCGGGGCAACCCTCTGGACAGCATCGGGCTGCTACCCGAGGGGCATCCCTACCGGATCATGGGTGCGCAGGCCGTGCGTGACGCCCTGGATTTTTTTGAGGATGTCTGCCGCAGGCATGACCTGCCCATGAGCAACGAGGGCGGGGAAAACGTGTGGATTCCGACCATTCTCGGCACCTTCAGGCCCACCTGGCTGTGTCTGGCCTCCCAGGACAGAAGGCTCCTTGCGCAGGCGGAAAAAATCGCGGCGGTGGGCGTCCGCTCCCTGAAGGACTGTCACGCGGGGATGGTCGTGCGGATGCTCGGCAGGCAGAAGAACCTGCAGGGAAAGCCGATTGTTTCTCTGGAACTGCCGTCTCCTTTCGGCGCGACGCACCGCAACATCACGCCCCTCGATTTGGCCCGGTTCGTGGACACGGAGCAGGGCGAGGAGTGGCTGCGCAAGGGACTTGAGCCTCACGCTGCCAGCGGCACGGCCTTTCTGCTGCCGCCCGTGCTGGGCATTGTCCGCACGCGGGAAATCTGGAACCGGCTTTTGGAAGGCCTTGGCTGCCGTATCATGGAAATGGCTTCCACGCCGCCGGGCGTGGGCGGCCTGCGGATTCGCCGGGTACTGACGGACGCTCTGGCCGAGGCGGGCGTGGTCATGGCCGAGAATGTCCGGGCCGTGCGGGCCAGAGTGCAGGGAAGCCGCTGCCTGGGCATTGAGTGCGAGGCGCCGGACAGGATGCGTGAACTGCGCGGCGAGTCCTTCATCATCGCCACGGGCGGCTTTTTCGGCGGAGGGCTGCTGGCCGAACCCGGAAGGGCCAGAGAAGCGCTTTTCGGACTTGAGCTCGATGCGCCGGATCTGGTCGAAGACTGGTCCACGCCGAATGTGTTCGACGCGCAGCCTTATGCGTGTCTGGGCGTGCGCGTGAACTCGCGTCTGAATCCCGTGGACGCGGCGGGGGCCGTGCTGTGGGAGAACGTGTTTTTCGCCGGGCGGTCCCTGGCCGGATACGATTTTGTGGCGGAGAAAAGCGGCAACGGCGTGGCCCTGGCTTCGGGCTACCACGCCGCACAGCAGTGCTGAAGACGTATTTTCCGGATCGCCAGCCGGGAAATGCTCCCGATCCTGTTTCAACCCGGCCCTGTGGACGCCGGAAATTCCAACCCACGCCGGACTTCATACGGC
>JAUMXF010000092.1 GCA_030529235.1 Pseudomonadota bacterium | reverse complement strand
CCGGGAATATCCAGCCTCAGGGAGCCGCGAACCTATCCGCGAATAGGAATGTGATCCCCGGGAGAGGCTGAAGTAAACATCTGCAAAAAGGACAGTATATGGGCACTCATGAAGACAGACACGCGAAAGGCACCGTGTTCAACATCCAGAAGTACTCGGTGCACGACGGCCCCGGCATCCGGACTATCGTGTTTCTCAAGGGTTGCCCCTTGTCCTGCCGCTGGTGCAGCAATCCGGAGTCTCAAAGCCGAGAGCCGGAACTGGCCTTCAATGCGGGCCGCTGCCTGACCCTGGACAAGTGTACCCGTTGTCTTCGAGCCTGTTCCCAAAGCGCCATCCTGCGTCAGGAAGACGATCTGCCTCTGGTACGGCGCACCCTTTGCGACGGCTGTCCCAGACATTGCGCCGAGGCCTGTCCATCTAAAGCCCTGATCGTGTACGGCACGGAACGCTCTGTGGATGATGTACTCAGAATTGTCGGACAGGACGCGGCCTTTTATATCCGGTCCAGCGGGGGACTGACTCTGTCCGGAGGCGAACCGCTGCTTCAGGCGGAATTTGCCCTAGCTCTTCTGCGCGAAGCACGACGACGCAGGATCAGAACCGCCCTGGAAACCTGCGGCATGGTGCCCTGGAAAACCCTGGAAGCGGCGGCCCCGTATCTGAATCACGTACTCTATGACATCAAGCATACGGACAGCCGCATCCACCAGGATCAGACCGGCTGCGGCAACAGCGTCATTCTGGAAAATTTCCGCAGACTGGCCCTGCTCGATCCGGCCAAGCCCATTCTTGTCCGCACACCAGTCATTCCGGGTTTCAATGATTCAGCCGAGGCCATAACCGCCATCGCCGAGTACATCAGACCGTACCCCAACACGCGCCTGGAACTTTTGCCCTATCACCGTCTGGGCACGCAGAAATACTCTTTTCTGGGCCGTGTTCCGCCCATGGGTGACCGGACGCTGGAAAAATCCGTCATACCGGATCTGCTGAAGTCCGCTGAAAAAATCCTAAACGACAGACTGGAGCGGCCTGAATAACGGCCCGCATTTTTGAATACGACCGGAAAAGTGACCCTTCGGATTAATAGCCGGCACACCTTGCGTTCCGGAAAGATCCACGGCAGAAATTCAGTATGACAAACCATTCCGCGGAGTTTCTGACCAAGCATTTCGAGTACATTCTCGATGCCCTTCCCGACGGGGTGTTCATCTCCGACATTTCCGGCATCACCCTGCGAGTGAACCGCATGTACGAGCAGCTCACGGGCCTCAAACAGGAGCAGGTGCGCGGCAAACAGGTGCGCACTCTGGTGGAGGACGGAATTTTCGACAGAGTCCTCAACCCCGAGATCGTGCGCACGGGAAAGCCCGCCACCCATGTGCAGCTGCTGCGAAACGGAAAAAAACTGGTTCTGTCCGGCTTTCCCGTGTTCGACGATGCGGGCGTGCTGCGGCTGGTCGTCACTTTTGTCCGCGACATCACCATGATCACCAGACTCAACGAACAACTGGAGGAACAGCGCCACCTCATCGACCAGTTTCACAAGCAGATGGCCTACCTGACACAGGAGCGAAACAAGTCTCTGACTCCTATCTTTGCAAGCTATGCCATGCTGGAAGTGGTAAACATGATAAAAACCGTGGCCCCCACGGACGCATCTCTTTTGATCCTCGGAGAAACAGGCGTGGGAAAGGACGTCTTCGCCCGGCTCGCTCACAGCGAGAGCGCGCGCAGGAACAAGATGTTTCTGAAGGTGGATTGCGGCGGCATTTCCGAAAGCCTGACGGAATCGGAACTGTTCGGCTACATGCCCGGCGCTTTTACCGGGGCTTCGGCCAGAGGGAAGGCCGGATATTTCGAACTGGCCGACGGCGGCACTGTTTTTCTGGACGAAGTGGGTGAACTGCCCCTGCATATGCAGACCCGCCTGCTGCGCGTGCTGCAGGATGGGGAAATCATGCGGGTCGGCGGTACGAGATCGAACAAGGTCAATGTCCGGATCATTGCCGCCACAAACAAGAATCTGGCGGAATGTGTGGAAGCCGGCTCCTTCCGCCGCGATCTCTATTACCGCCTGAACGTGGCGACAATCACTATCCCACCCCTGCGGGAGCGCCCCGAGGATATCCGCCCCCTTGTGGAGCATTTTCTGCATACTTACGCCGTAAAATACGGAAAACGCATGGCCATCATGGATATCGCCCTGAGCATTCTGGCGCAGTACCAGTGGCCGGGAAACGTACGGGAGCTGCAGAACATGATTCACAGCCTGGTTATAACGCACAAAGGCACTCTCATATCCCCGCGCGATCTGCCCGCCCACGTCATGGGCGAGGACTCCCGGACGCACTCCTGCGCCGACGCCGTCCTGGCCGGCGGCCGCCCCCTGAAACAGATCATAGGCGAAATGGAACGGGATTTTTTGCGGCAGGCCATTGCCCTGCATGGATCTGTCCAGAAGGTGGCCCAGCTCTTTCAGGTGGACCGCAGTACCATCTTCCGTAAGATACAGCGGGCGGAAAAATAACTGAATTCCGACTGAAACCAGCGCCCTTCGACGCCTGTTGATGACCTTCTCTGCAGTCCCCGGCCGTTTGCCTTCCCGCATTCCACCGAAAGTCATTTCATCGCGTTCCAGACGGCTGCCAAAAGGAGCCTCTCAGCGTCCTTTGACACCAGTTGATGAGTCCGGAAAATCGGGTTGATTCCCGGAAAAGGCGGAAATACGGTGCAAACACCCGGCCGGCATAAGTGTAAACCGGCTGCCGGAGCGGCGGATTCGAAACAGCGGGGAGATTATGGACATTCCCTTTCTGAAAGACGTGGTGGCCATTTTCGGTCTGTCCAGTGCGGTCATTGTGGCCAGTCACCGCTTGCGCGTGCCGCCCATCATCGGCTTTCTGCTGACGGGCATTCTGGCCGGACCTCACTGTCTGGGACTGGTCGGCGCCGTGCATCAGGTCGATATTTTCGCGGAAGTGGGAGTGATCCTGCTGCTTTTCGCCATCGGCATGGAATTGTCCCTGGAAGAGCTGACCCGCCTGAAGCGGCCGGTTTTTCTGGGCGGCGGAGCGCAGGTCCTGTTGACCATTCTGGCCTCGGCCGGACTCATGTATCTTGCGGGGATGCCGCCTGGTCCGGCCGTGTTCGGCGGATTCCTGGCGGCTCTGTCCAGTACGGCCATTGTGCTCAAAGTGCTGGGGGAGAAAGCCCAGCTTTCCGCCCCTCACGGCCGCATCGCTCTGGGCGTGCTCATTTTTCAGGATGTGGCCGTGGTGCCCATGATGCTTCTGGTGCCGCTTCTCGCCGGAACGGACGGCAGTCCCTGGCTGCATCTGGGAGAAATGCTTCTGAAGGGCGCGCTGGTGGGGCTGGCTGTTTTTGTCGGCGCACGCAAGCTGGTGCCGGTGGTGCTGGAGGCCGTGATCCGTACCCGCAGCCGGGAATTGTTCCTCATGACGACCCTGGGACTTTGCTTCGCCATTGCCCTGCTGACCTCCGCCGCCGGGCTCTCCCTGTCGCTGGGAGCCTTTCTGGCCGGCCTGGTCATGAGCGATTCCGAATACAGCCACTCGGCTCTGGAAGGAGTGCTGCCGTTCCGGGACGTGTTCACCAGCGTGTTTTTCGTCTCCATCGGCATGCTGCTGGACCCGTTTTTCGTGCTGCACCACGCCGGGTATGTGCTGGCCCTGACGCTGGTGCTGCTGCTTCTGAAAGCCGCACTGGCCTCCCTGGCCGGGAAGATACTGGGATATCCGACCCATGTGGCCATTCTGGGCGGCCTGTGCCTGTGCCAGGTGGGAGAATTTTCTTTCGTGCTGGCCGGAGTGGGGCTGCGTCACGCCCTGCTCACGGGGGAGGACTATCAGTACTTTCTGGCCGCCTCCATCATCACCATGGCCGTGACGCCCTTTCTCATCACCGCCCTGCCGCGCATCTCCGCCCGGCTGTCCCGCATTTTTCCGGTCCGGCCGGATGCGGAAGCCGCAGGCCACTCCGAAAGCCTGAACGACCACCTCATCATCGCGGGGTTCGGTCTGGGGGGGCATCATCTGGCCCGGGCAGCCCAGGCTTCGGGCATTCCCTATGTGATTCTGGAAATGAACCCGGAAACCGTACGCCGGGAACGGGACGCGGGAGAGCCCATCTTCTACGGCGACGCCTCCCAGGGCGCGGTGCTCGAACACATCAGCGTGCGTACGGCCCGGGTGCTGGCCGTGGTCATCTCGGACCCGGCGGCCATCGGACGCATCATCACCACGGCCAAGGCGCACAATCCCGCCCTGCATGTCGTGGTGCGGACCCGCTTCGTGACGGAAATCGACTCCCTGCTGCGGCTGGGCGCCCAGGCCGTGGTGGCCGAGGAATACGAGACGTCCGTGGAGATGTTCACGCACGTGCTGTCCACATATCTGGTTCCGCGTCCGGACATAGAGCAGTTCATCCGGGAAATCCGCTCCGAAGGATACGGAATGCTGCGCCGCCCGGTTCCGGATCAGGGACGGGATCTGGAAGGAACCCGGTCCGCCTTTGACGCCGTGGTCCTGAAGATCGCTCCCGGCGCGTATGCCGACGGCAAGAGCCTTCTGGAATCGCGGCTGCGTCAGGATTACGGACTGACCGTGGTGGCGGCGATCCGCAACGGCCAGACGCGCATCAATCCCGAGGCGTCGTGGATCATGCGCGCCGGAGACACGGTGCACGTGTTTGGAGAGCAGCGCTTTCTGGCCGAAGGCGCGACGCTGTTCGAGCAGCCTGCCGGAGAATGACCAAGCGCGTTTTCAGCCTTCCGCCGGAGCGTATTTTTCGTAATACCCGCGCGGGGTGATGATTTTGTTTCCAGCCAGCCGGGAGGCGCTGTTGCCGACCATCACGATGCTCAGCATGTCCGCCCAGGCGGGGTCGCACCGGCCGAGGGTGGCCGTCCGCACTTCCTGATCCGGACGGAAGGCGTTGCGCACGAAACCCACGGGCGTTTCCGGGCCGCGCCGGGCCGAGGTCAGACGCAGAGCCTCTTCCAGGTGCGAGGCGCGCTTGCGGGACCGGGGGTTGTAGAAGACCATGACGAAATCCGCATCCGCGGCGGCCCGGACCCGGCGCATGATCAGATCAAGCGGCGTGAGCAGGTCCGAAAGGGAAATGCAGGCGAAGTCGTGCATGAGAGGTGCGCCCAGAAGAGCGGCCGCGGCGCACAGGGCCGGAATGCCCGGCACGATGTCCAGCTCCACGGTTTCCAGCAGGCCGTTTCTCTCCAGATGCTCCAGCATGAGCCCGGCCATGCCGTAGATGCCGCTGTCGCCGGAGGAAACCACCACGGTGTCCAGACCGGACAGAGCGAAATCCACGGCTTTGGCCGCCCGGTCCATCTCCTTCTTCATGGGACTGGTGAAGACGGTCTTTCCGGCCAGCAGGGCCGGATCCACCAGATCCACATAACGATCATAACCCACCACGGCGCGGGACCGGTCCAGAGCCGCCAAAGCCTGGGGAGCGAGCAGTTCCGCGCTGCCGGGCCCCAGTCCCACCACCGTCAGCCGGCCAGGGCGATGGCGATGGTCACCGGCCCGCATATGGTTTTGGGGACGATCAGACGCGCCGTGGCGCTTTTCTTCAGGGCCGCGTTCAGGGCTGCCGCCTCGCATACGCTCTCCACTCCTATTTTTTCCTTCACCCGGTGCGAAGGATTGGGCACGGCCGTTTTTTCCAGCACGGTCCGGCCGAAAAAATCCACATTCAGGCCGAGGTCCCCTGCCGCTTCCAGCAGACCGGTCTCATCAATTTTGAGATCCGCGCTGGCCAGGCCGGCCAGGCTGGGCCGGGCCAGACCGTGACAGTCGAAGACTTCGCTCAGAGCCCGCAGGATATCCTCTTTCGTCACGCCCCGGCGGCACCCCACGCCCGCGACGAGACAGGGCGGATGCAGGACCAGACGGTCCGAAGAAAGCTCCTTCCAGGAAACCAGCACCTGAGCCGCATCCGGTTCGCCGGTGGGAATGAAGTGCTCCGGGGCACCCCCCAGCCGGTTTTCGGGATCATGCACCAGAACGGACCGGCCTTCGGCCAGAACGGCGTTGACCGGGACGATGCGGGACGAATCGGAAACGGCGAAACCCCTATCCCGGGCCAGCGTGTCGATGGCCGGGCACCCGGCCGCGTCCGTGGCCGTGGTGATGACCGCCCGTCCTCCGATCCGGTCCGCGATGCGCCGGGCCAGATCATTGGCTCCGCCCAGATGTCCGGACAACAGGCTGACCACATGCTCGCCGTTCTGGTCGCAGAGCACCACGGCCGGATCCGTGGCCTTGCTCTCCAGCAAAGGAGCGATAGCGCGGATGACGATGCCTGCTGCGGCTATGAACACATGGGCGTGATACTGGTCAAAGTTGGCCCGGACCTGATCGGCCAGACGGGCGAAGCCACGCTCCGCACCCAGACGGTCCGGCGCGAAGATGTCCGCCTTGTCCGGCTCCGCAATGCGCCGGGCCAGATCGAGTCCCCGGGCGGTCATGGCGTACACGGCCATGCGCGGCCAGGTGACGGGACGGACGGCCTTGCGGAAACCGTGGCCGAAATCCGCCGCATACAGGCGTGAGGAGGCGGAAGGACCACTCTCTCCGGGCAGAATCAGGAAAACAGCCTGACGGGACAGAGCATGTTCACGGGCGGCCTGTTCCAGCCCGGCCAGGGTGGTGCGGATGATTTTCTCGCCGGGATGGCCGACCTTCACTCCGATGACGATGGCCGTGCCTTCCGGTGTGCGGACCTGACGCAGTTCCCGGGCCAGATCGGCGGCCCTGTCCGCCGACAGATACACGGCCATGGAAGAACCGTGGGCGGCCAGCCGGGAGATGGATTCGGTCTCGGGCACCGGGGTGCGGCCGCTCATGCGCGTCAGGATGAGAGTCTGGGTGGACTCGGGCGCGGTAAAGGCGACCCTGGCCCGCGCGGCCGCGGCAAAGGCGGCGGTCACGCCGGGGACAATCTCGTACTCCACGCCGTCCCGCCGCAAAAGATCGGCCTGCTCGCTAACCGCCCCGTAAAGGGACGGTTCTCCGGTATGCACCCTGACGACCAAGCCCCCGGCACGGACCGTATCCATGATCAGGGAGTGGGTTTCTTCCAGACTCAAGGGAGCGGAATCCTCCACGCGGGCGTCCTTTCTGGCGGCGGCAAGCACTTCTTTCGGCACCAGAGATCCCGCGTACAGCACCAGATCGGCTCTGGATATCAGTTCCCGGCCGCGCACGGTGATAAGATCCGGATCGCCCGGCCCGGCCCCGATGAAATATACGGCTACGTTATTTTCCCGCATTCTTCAGCTCATGTGTATTTTCGTGTATCGCGAATTCAGAAATCCCGGTATTCCCGCATGTTTTATTCAGTATCGCACACTTGGTGGGACGTATTCATCTATCCCCACCGCATGTGATCTGCTCTTCGGCCCATCGGTATATTTCCCGCAGAACTGGGACCAGAGAAAGTCCCTTTCTACTCAGCCGGTATTCCACTTTTCTGGGAACACCGTCGTACTGTACGCGGTTCACAAGACCGTCTTCTTCCAGCTCCCTGAGGGATTTGCTGAGCATCATGCTGGTAATTCCGGTCACGCTCCGTTTCAGTTCATTGTAGCGGACAGTTTCTTGCCCATGCAGGTGCCACAGCAGAGGAAGTTTCCACTTTCCGCCGATCATTCTCAGAGCGTAAGCGACCGGACATTCGACCTGATCCAGTTTTCTGAAAGTCGGTTGCCCGGCGGATTTTTTCCTGTGCTCCCTGTTCATGGTATGAAAAATCTGACTACTTGTTTTTTTCCTTCCGGTGCGATTATCCTGGCCGCAATTTCTGTTTTTCCCCCGGGAGAATCATATGAAAATCTGTGCCGTCAACGGAAGTCCGAGAAAAAACGGGAACACGGCGGAAGTTTTACGTCATGCTCTGGAAGGGGCAATGTGTGTGCCCGAGATTTCCACAAAGATGATTCACGTCAGCGGAATAAACTTTTCCGCATGTACGAGCTGTTTTGAATGCAAACGTACAGGCTCAAAAAGTTACGGAAAATGCGCCATAAATGACGGACTGACTCCGGTTATCGAAGAACTTTCGCATGCGGATGGGATAATTTTCGGCAGTCCTGTCTATTTCGGGAACATAACGGGGAAAATGAAGTCATTTCTCGAACGCCTTCTCTTTCCCTACTGTACATACGAAACGGGATATAAAACCATTGCTCCGAAAAAAATGAACACAGCGTTCATATACACGATGAATGTCGATCGCCAGACCATGACCGATCAGAATTACCCACGCCAGTTCAAGTTCATGGAGAATTTCATCGGCATGGTTTTCAGGACTCCCGAGGTCATCCACGTGAACAATACATATCAGTTTGACGATTATACCTTGTACAACGTGGAATGCTTTTCGGAGATCGAAAAACGGGAACACAGAAAGACGCAGTTTCCCGTTGATTGCCAGTCCGCCTTCGAACTTGGAAAAAACATGGCTCTGTCGGCCTTTCATGCCGTTTCGCCCCGCAACGCGGGTGAACGCCGCCACTGAGGAGAGTTCACGCCTCCGGCTTGCGCGCTTCCACCAGAAAGACCGGATTGTCCGGCACCAGACGCAGATCCCCCCCCAGGGGCGCGCTTACCTGATGCATGAGCTGGTGAATGGCGAAGTCCCAGCCCGGACGTTCCAAGCCGTGACGCAGGATGTCCAGGGTGGAAAGAAGAACCGCCGTGGCCACCAGCCGTCCGCCGGGAGCGAGACGTTCGCGGCACCGATCAAGCACGTCCGAAGTGACTCCCCCGCCCAGAAAAATGCGGCCGGGATTCTGGCCCGGAGCTCCATCCAGAAAATTTTCCACCGTATCCAGCACCGCTTCAACCATCCAGGCTCCGGTCCGGACGATGTTGAGGCGGATATCCCCGAAGCGTTCAGGCTTTCGCTCCACGGAGACGATCCGGCCGGAAGTCATGAGCCGGGCCGCTTCCAGACTGACGGCGCCGCTGCCCGCTCCCAGATCCCAAAGCACGCCGCCGGGTTCCAGACGCAGCAGGGACAGGGCCGTGGCCCGCACGGGCAGCTTGGTCATGAGCCCGTCCTGATGGGCCAGATCGGCGCCTTGCAGCCCCAGACAGAGTGGTAAAGGCGGGGAAACCATCCGTTCAAGCAGAACCATGTTCGGCTCCTGCCAGGTCCGGCCGGCCGCTTCGTCCAGAGACAGGGTCGCCAGACGCTCGGCGGGCTGCCCCAGCACTTCGGCCACGTGCATGCGCCAGCCGATCACGCCGCGGTCCAGAGCGAGGCGGGCGATTTCGCCGGGACCGGAGCCGGGGCCGGTGTACGCCGCCACCAGATTTGCGTGGGTCAGGGCGGCGAAAAGCGGGGCCGGATCATCGCGTCCGTGCAGGGATACGGCCCGGCAGTCGTGCCAGGGCAGACCGAACCTGGCGCACGCGGCCTGCATGGCCGAGACATTGGGATGAAAAATCAGTTCCGCCGCCGGGAAATAACGCAACAGCGTCGCGCCGATGCCAAAGAGAAGGGGATCGCCGTCGGCCACCACGCAGGCCTTTGCCGCTGTTTTGAGCCTAGCCGCGAAGTCCGCCGCAGTGGTAAAGGGAAGACGCCGCTCAACGGGAATGTCCAGCTGCTCCAGCAGACGTCTGCCGCCACCCACCAGAGCGGCCTCGCGGATGATCCGTTCCGCTCCGGGGTCCAGCTGCCTGGCGTTCAACCCCAGACCGACCACGTGGATCATGCCGCCTCCCTGGTGTCGTGCAGGACGCGGCCCGAAAAATCGAAGAGCAGATAATCCACGCGCATGTCCG
>JAUMXF010000091.1:2208-9935 GCA_030529235.1 Pseudomonadota bacterium | reverse complement strand
ATTCCAGAAAGCGTTTGCGAATTTCACCAGCGCTGATCACGTTGCACCTCGTCATGGTTGCTCATGGAAGGGATACCGGCGGCACGGCCCGCGGCAGGGAAGTCTACCCGGAACGGTCCGGAGATCAATCCTGTGGAAGCTTTTCGTCCTCGGCCGTTTCCTGTTCCGGAACGGGCATGCCCAGCTGTTCCAGCAGGGCGCGCTCGATCTGCATGCGCAATTCGTCGTTATCCTGCAGAAAGGCCCGTACATTTTCCTTACCCTGGCCCAGACGCTCGGAGCCGAAGGCGTACCACGCGCCGCTCTTGTCCACCACGCCGTGCTCCACGCCCAGATCGAGCAGTTCCCCCACGCGGGAGATGCCCGTGCCGAACAGCACGTCGTACTCGGCCTCGCGGAAGGGCGGGGCCATCTTGTTCTTGACCACCTTGGCCCGGACCCGGTTGCCGTAGGACTCTTCCTTGTCCTTCAGGGTCTGGATGCGGCGCAGATCCAGCCGCACGGAAGCGTAGAACTTGAGGGCGTTGCCGCCGGTGGTGGTTTCGGGGCTGCCGTATCCGGTCATGCCGATCTTCATGCGCAGCTGGTTGATGAAGATGATGGCCGTGCGCGATTTGTGGATGGTGCCCGTGAGCTTACGCATGGCGTGGGACATGAGCCGGGCCTGGGAACCCACCTGGGTTTCGCCCATATTGCCGTCCAGTTCGGCCTGCGGGATGAGGGCCGCCACGGAGTCCACCACAACCACGTCCACGGCACCGGAGCGGACCAGCATGTCCGCGATTTCCAGAGCCTGTTCGCCATAGTCGGGCTGGGAGATGAGCAGATCTTCGGTTCTGACTCCGAGCCTGCGGGCGTAGTTCACGTCAAGGGCGTGTTCGGCATCGATGAAGGCGGCCACGCCGCCCTGTTTCTGGGCCTCGGCGATGATGTGCAGGGCCTGGGTGGTTTTGCCCGAAGATTCCGGGCCGAAGATTTCCGTGACCCGGCCACGCGGGATGCCGCCCACGCCAAGAGCCAGATCCAGGCCGATGGACCCCGTGGGAATGACCTGCACCACCTGATGGGACGAGTCGGACAGGCGCATGACCGAGCCCTGACCATAGCGGCGTTCGATGGTGGCCAGCGCGGTTTCCAGAGCCTCGCGGCGGGCGTCTGTAGGAGGGGCGGTTTTGGGTCGGGCCATGAAGTGCTCCATGCGGTATTTCAGGTTACAAACGAATGTCCGCCCCTAACAAATACGGCGCTGGAAGACAATTGAAGCCCGGCCATTCCGCCGGGGATATGGCCGGGCTGTCGAAGCATGCGGAAAAGGATGAAAAAACGCCCCGGCATGTCCGGTTTCCGGGCCGGGGCGGATGCAGATCTAGTCCTCGAAAAGATGGACCGTCTCAAAAATGCCTTCAGCCAGAGTGGGATGAGCGTGAATGGTCCCGGCCAGATCCTTTGCCGTGGCTTTAAGAGTCAGGGCCAGAGTCGGCTCGGCAATGATGTCGGAAACATGAGCCCCGGCCAGATGCGCCCCGAGCAGCCTGCCCGTGTCCGCATCCGTCACCAGCTTGAACAGCCCGGCCAGTTCGCCCATGGCCTGGGCCTTGCCCAACTCGCGGAACTGGCTCTGGACGCAAACCACGTTCAGACCCTTTTCCCTGGCCTGGGCCTCGGTCAGACCCACGGTGGCTACCTCCGGCGTGGTGAAGACCGCGGCGGGCACGGCGGAATAATCCATTTCTTCCGCGCCGCCCAGACAGTTCCGGGCCGCGACCATTCCCTCCATGGCGGCCACATGCGCGAGCATGATCCGTTCCGGCCCCAGCACGTCGCCGATGGCGTAGATGCCTGGCACGGATGTCTCCATCCTCCGGTTCACCTTGATCCATCCGCGCCGGTCCGTTTCCACTCCGGCCAGGGACAGCCCCAAAGCCTCGGTGTTGGGCGCGCGCCCCACGGCCACCAGGACCATATCGGCTTCCAGCACGGTTTCCCCCCGCTCTGGAATGACGGCCTCTTTGACGAAGGGAGACGGCCCCAGCGTGACCCGCAGGGTCGGGCCGGAGGCGTCCACCCCCCGGACCGTGCGGGCCAGTTCGCAACCGATGCGGCGCTTCTTCATTTCGCGCTGGATCAGCTTGCTCAGATCCGCATCAATGGATGGAACAGGCAGGATGCGGTCCAGTCCCTCCACGACGGTGACCGCAGAGCCCAGAGCCTGAAAAATGAAGGCCAGCTCGCAGCCGATGACTCCGCCGCCGGCCACCACCAACCGGCCGGGCACGGCCGCAAGTTCCAAGGCGTCGTCACTGTTGATGATGCGCTTATGATCCACGGGCAGATCCGGAAGGTCGAGGCACCGGGAGCCTGTGGCGATGACAACCCTGTCGCCCTCGATCTCCCGGATCGAGCCGTCCTGGCCGTGCACCCGGACCAGCCCGGCGTGAACCACTTCTCCGCGCCCCTGCAGAAGATTGACCTTGAGCCGGGCGCAGGTTTTTTCCAGTCCGCTCCGCAGAATATCCACGACCTTATTCTTGCGTGCGAGAATGGCCGGCATGTCGGGCCTGACACCGTCGCCGCCGGAAATGCCGAACTCGGCCAGACGCCGGGCGGTTTCCAGCGCGTCGGCCGATGCCTTGATGGTCTTGGTCGGGATGCACCCCCTGTTCAGACAGGTGCCGCCCAGAGAACCGGCCTCCACCAGAGAAACCTGCGCTCCGGCCCTGGCCGCGGCAAAAGCGGCCGTGTAACCGCCGGGTCCTCCGCCGATGACGGTGATGCGCTGGGACATGAATCGCTCCTTATAGCGGCCCGAGGCCGCGCTCAGACATCCCTTCGGACGAAACTATCCTTCGACCAGAGCCCTGTATTCGGCGGCGGTCAGGGTTGCCTCGGCCTCGTCGTCAGCGGTGATGCGCACCAGCCAGCCCGCGCCGTAAGGGTCGGAGTTGAGCAGTTCCGGCGTATCGACCAGGGCGCCGTTCACTTCCGCGATGGTGCCGGAGAGAGGCATGCACGCCGGGGAAACGACCTTGGCTGACTCGATCTCCGCACAGGACTCGCCCTGGCCGAAGTGCGCGCCGGTTTCGGGCAGATCGATGAAGATGACATCACCCAGCTGGTTCTGGGCGTAATCGGTGATACCGATGAGCCAGGTGCCGTCTGTGGCCTGCATGGCCCAGAGATGTTCCGCATGGTAGCGGCGATCCTCGGGGTAGTTCAGTGCGGACATGGTGCCTCCTGATGGCTCTGAAAAAATCTGCGAGACATCGGCCGAAAACGTCTTCTAGCGCCCATCCGGCTTGCGGATTTCAGCCTTGACCAGCGACATCCTGATTTTGGACCGGTACGGGAGCAGGGCCTGATCCTCCAATGTTTCCAGCCCCTCGACCGGCTGCGCCTCGATAAACACGGGCAGCATGCGGTCGCCGCAGGCGTCGAGGACCATTTTTGCGGCCTCTCCGGCCTCCGCCGGGGTAAGACGTGTGAGAGTTCCTCCTTCGCCGGGCCCGGCGGTCACAAGCATGCGGACCATGTGCTCCGCATGACCTCTGGTCAGAGCGATGCTCTGCTCCAGCTCCTGCATGTCCAGCTCGCCCCCGGCAGCAGCCGGATACAGGCGGGCCGGGGCAAGGATGTCCAGAATCACGCGGCGGACCGCTCCCGTGTCCAGCACCTGCCGCAACAGCCCGGCGCGGCGGCCGTCCGAGCGCAGTTCCACATTCAGGCCGCCAGCGGCCAGAAGGCGGACCAGAGTAATGAAATTTTCCTCCTGACCCTTAGGGCAGGCGGAGACGCACAGGCCGGAAATCCAGCCGTGCAGCAGGCCGCTGCGTTTCACGCATCCTTCCAGGGCCTGCCCGGCCAGCAGATAGGCCAGAATTTCTCCCGTGCCCTGCCGGATAACCGCCCCATCATCGAAAATGGGGAATTCCACCCCTTCGGGATTGCGGTAGATGGATGCCCGGCGGGCGCGGTAGAAAGCGTTGAAAGCATCCTTGTCCGCCTTGAAGTCGTAAGCCGTGTACTCCTGGCTGCGTTCGGCCAGAAAATCCTTGACGATCTTGCAGCGCAGGCAGTCCGGTGCGGTATACAGTGTGATCATGGCCGCCTCCCTGATACCGGGGAAAATCCTCTGAGGAAGAGTTGACGAAATTCCGCTGAAAAAGCGGGCCGGTGGTTTTCCGGCTGCCGCGGACAAAAGCCGGATGCTCAAAAAAGAGCCCTCCCGCCACAGGTGCGGCAAGGGCTCCCGAGAGAGAAACGCAATTATTTTTTCAGCTGCTGGTTCACGAATTCCCAGTTGACCAGCTTGTCCAGAAAATCCTGCAGGTAATCAGGCCGCCTGTTCTGGTAGTCCAGATAGTAGGCATGTTCCCAGACGTCGGCCGTAAGCAGGGCCTTGGCGCCGTGAGCCATGGGCGTGTCGGCGTTGGGGGTCTTCATGATTTCGAGCTTGCCGCTTTTTTCCACCAGCCAGGCCCAGCCGCTGCCGAACTGGGTCACTCCGGCCTCCTTGAAGGCCTTGGCGAAGTTCTCGTAGCTGCCGAAGGTCTGGGTGATGCCCTCGGCGATGTCACCGGTGGGGGCTCCGCCGCCGCCCGGCTTCATACACTGCCAGTAGAAGGAATGGTTCCAGACCTGAGCCGCGTTGTTGAAAATGCCGACCCGCGTGGCGTCTCCGGCAGTGGCGGTGATGATCTCGCGCAGGGTTTTGCCGTCCAGATCGGTTCCGGCAATGAGCTTGTTGGTGTTGTCGATATATGCCTGATGATGTTTGCCGTGATGGAAGTCGAAGGTTTTGGCGCTGATGTAAGGACTTAACGCATCTTTGGCGTAGGGAAGATCCGGAAGCATGAAGATCATAGAACCTCCTCGTGGTGAATGGGACGATGGGAATGGCGGTCGGCGGGCGAGGAATCGCGAGCCCGACAGAACCGGACATTGTGCGCTAACGTGCTGCAATCCCGGCAATCTGTCAAGGACATCCGCCGATGGAGTCAGGAAGTCGTCAGTACAGGCAGAATCTGGCCAGCCGCCCGTCCAGGCCGCCGTTCTTGAGCGGCTTTTTCCATTCCGGGCGCAGGCCGATATGCTTGAGCAGGGTCCGGTCGCCAAAATAGATGTACGCCGTGGCTCCGGTACAGTGACGCTTGAGCTGGTCCCCCAGCCGCTTGTACCACGCCCCCATGTCCTCGTTTCCACCCAGACGGATACCGTAGGGCGGATTGGCGACAATGGCCGCGCCGGCCAGATCCCGGCAGTCGAAAAAATCCTCGCGCTCCACGCTCACGTCTCGGCCTCCGGGCAGCCGGGCCAGATTCTCCCGCGCGGCCTGCACGGCTTCCGGGTCCAGATCGCCGCCGCGGATCAGGGCGGCCGCACGCGCCAGACGTTCCTTCTCGGGCATACTCCGGGCGCGCATGGCGGCCCACATTTCGGGCTGAAACTCCGGCAGATTCATGAATCCGAAACGGGTCCGCAGCACCGCGGCGGGAATGCCTCCGGCGGCCATGAGCGCCTCGCACAACAGGGTCCCCGATCCGCACAAAGGGTCCATGAGGGGACATGCGCCGTCCCACCTGCTCAGGCGGATGATGGCCGCGGCCAGAGTTTCCTGCATGGGGGCGTCCACACTCCGCACCCGGTACCCGCGCCGGTGCAGGGAACCGCCGGAAGCGTCCACGCTGATGGTCGCCCGGTCCCGCCGGATATGCAGATGCAGCCACAGGTCCGGCTCGCGCGGGTCCACGCCGGGACGGCGGCCGGTTTGATCCCGGAACCAGTCCGCCACGGCGTCTTTCAGCTTCAGGGCCGCATACCGGGAATGCCCGATGCGGCTTTCCGAGGCATTGGCGGTGACGGCGAAGGTCTGGTCCGGATTCAGAAAGTCCGCCCAGTGGATGTCTCTTCCGGCACCGTAAAGGGCCTTGTCCGTGGGGCAGGGAAAATGAATCAGAGGAGCGAGAATCCGCGTCGCCAGCCGGGAGTGGTACACAATCCGGCACAGAGTTTCGAAATCCGCCCGGAAGTGCACGAAACGAAATCCGGGAACGGAATTTTCAGCGCCGAGTTCCGTCAGCTCGGCCGCGAGGAGTTCTTCCAGTCCGTCCCCGGCCTGGGCGGTGTAGATGCTGTCCCGCTGGTATGCGTACATGACGTCCTCTGTTTCAGGATGTTTCCGGCGCGGTTCAAGACCGGCACGCGCTCCCGGCTCAGAAATTGCGAAAATCAGGAAAATTGGTTAATTGTGTTCAAAGGGGGATAGCCAGCTTTCCTACCTTTCTGCCGAACAACTCGGAGGTATTATACACCCTGCATCCCTCCCAGAAAGAGCCCCATCTCTTACGATAAAGATCTGTATAAACAGCGGCATAAGATTGAAATCATGTTTGGCAGGATCAAGGACTGGCGTAGAATAGCCATGCGTTATGGCCGCTGCGCACATACTTTTTTTTCAGCTCTATGCCTCGCCGCTTCCCTCATCTTCTATCTCAACTAATGAGGCTTGAACCCAGAAGAGGCTATTCTATTATTTGCTATTTGGCAATGAATTTCATATTCATTATCTTGTGCGTTCAAGCGAGGTTGCAATGCAACATTTTAATACTCTTATAGATATTGAGGCTCGAAATGGTATCCGTATTAACTTGGTGGAATGCTCCTCCTCTTGCATAAGATGCTTTAAAGTGGATTACCAAAGTGCTGAGATAGGATGCAGTTATTGCATAAGCGGCAATATGATATGCTCTTGTCGCAAAGAAAATTTCATAAACCGGGTCACATCGAACCAGTGTGGCATCTGGGGAGCTCCGGCGGTCAGTATTGATGTACAGCTGGGCAAAGGGACTCATCGTTGGCTGAGCGTTCAAGTGGACAGAGCGCTGATAGAGCAGATCCTTGATGACAACGAAATCAGATTCAATAATAAAATGAAGCACATGCTCTTGAATTGTGATAAACCTTTCTCCTGCACATCCATAAACAATCAAATACCTAGCATGATTGTAAAGCAAATCCTGAATTGCCCTTTTGGTGGGGTAATGCGCAGGCATTATATAGAATGTAAAGGGATGGAGCTGCTTTTACAAGAATTTGAGCGGCATCTGGTCATTCACCAGCGAAGCGCCAATTGCCCGATTAACCGTTTCAAGGTTGAAGAGGCCTGGCGCCAGCTCTCGGAAAATCTTGAAAGTCCATTGACCATATATGAGCTCGCCTCGGCTGTTGGTATGAGCGAAAGCACACTGAAGCGCTCGTTTCGGAGAATATATGGCACTTCTATTTTTAACTTTTTTCAAAACTATAGAATGGTACAAGCCCGGAAGATGCTCGAAGAGGGTGAATACAACGTTACCGAAGTCGCTTTTAAAGTCGGCTATGCAAACTTAAGCCATTTCAGCAGGGCCTTCCATAAGCACTTCGGTTATTCACCAAAAGCTGCGCGGGCCGGTTTATACGTCTAGGAGATTATCAAAAGGACTTGGCGTGCTAATCTAACAGCTCTCCCTTATTTGGATCCCGGATTTTTGTACCGGGATTTTTTTTGCTTATAAGCAAGGACTGAAATGGTAAGTTTTTGCGCCAGAACGGCAAGCTACAACTTTTGTAATCAAGTAATTTGTGCACGTTGAAATGAGTTTGGGTCATGCCTAGCAGAGATTCCCATAGAGGGAGTAAACTGTCTGGCATGACAAGAAAAATAAGTATGTATACCGTTCAAAATTTCTGAG
>JAUMXF010000091.1:0-2108 GCA_030529235.1 Pseudomonadota bacterium | reverse complement strand
GAGGAGGATATTCAGCCCTATACGCTGCCGGAGGTACGCGTTACCGTAAACAAAATTGAAGAGGATTTGCAAAAGGTTCCTGAAAGTATAACCGTATTCGATGAGCAGCAGGTTAGCGATACGGGCATGAGTGATATTGGAGATCTTGCGGTGAGAGTTCCTAACCTGTCGTTTTCCACCGGTGGTCTTTCGTTGATCAACTTGCCTGTAATCCGCGGCGTGCGTTCAGACCCGCACAGCAACGTACCATCGGTTATTCTTTACATTGACGAAGTTCCTGTGGCCATGAACGCTGGATATATCGCCGGGCTCTACAATGCGCAATCCATCGAAGTTTTACGCGGGCCCCAGGGTACGTTGTATGGGCGAAACGCTGAAGGCGGTGTCATAAAAATCACGACACTCCGGCCCGGGCCCGACACAAGGGGGGGCCTGACCCTGAAGGCTGGCGACAGGGGCGCTGTCCAGAGTCAGGCTAACTTGTCGGGCGAGTTGGTTGAGGGGCTTCTCTATGCAAGCGGTTCTCTCCAGTACAGCGCCGAAGATGGCTGGGTAAAGAATATCTACGACGACAAGTATGTGGACGATAAGCGCAATTACTCAGGACGCGGTGCCGTGCGCCTTACCCCGCAGGATGATCTGGACATCACTCTCAGTTTCGGGGTGGTTAAATTCGATGAAGGCACATTCGGCATGTACGACCGGAGCAAGCCTTGGGGCAAAAGGCGCACAAACTCTCAGGATCCCGGTACTAATGACAGCAAGTTCAATGACCAGGCCTTGAATGTGACATACAGGCTTAACCCTAACTGGACATTGGTTTCTGTCACCACGAGACGGGAAAGTGACCTTGATTATTCCATAGACTACGACTTCATGCCTGTTCCGGGTTTTGAAGTGCATCGTACTGACTGGAGCAGCGATATAGGCCAGGAGTTTCGTCTTGTCTATGATAATGGAGCCATGAACGCTGTAATGGGTCTCATGTACAGCAATACCGAAAAAAAGGTCCGTTACAACTATTACAACGCCGGCATGAAGCATTACGCCAAGGACGAAACGCAGGTCGCAGCTGCCTTTACCCAGGTTAAAATCCCTTTTGCTGATAATTGGGCCATTACCTTGGGCAGCCGGTTTGATTATTATACCTCTGATTTTAACAATTACGATGTGGACTATTCGGACGATGATTTCTGGACGAGCTTTTCGCCAAAACTAGCCCTTGAATACACTATAACCGCTGACAACATGGTTTACGCCAGCGTCGCCCGCGGCTTCCGGGCCGCTGGTTATGATGCCTACCAGGGGCGTGATGGCCACTGGTCTTTTGACGAAGAAGAACTTTGGGCCTTTGAGCTGGGGTCTAAGAACAGCTTCTGGGACAACAAAATCCGCCTGAACGCAGCCCTTTTCTATAACAAGTATCAGGACATGCAGTTGGAAGTTTACACCTCCACCCTGATGGGGCCGATGCCCAGTATTAAAAACGTCGGGAACCCAGATGCCTATGGCGGCGAATTGGAACTTAATATCATGCCGGTGGCCGGCCTGGAATTTTTCGGGTCAATGGGCTATACTCATATGCGTTACGATAATTTTGAGGACGATCTTGGCAAATACAATGGCAATAAAGTCCCATATGTGCCGGAGTTTACGTACAGCACAGGGGCGCAATACCGCCATGAGACCGGATTATATCTGCGAGCAGAAGTGCTCGGCACCACCAAGACTTATTTGAACAGCGCCAATAACGGCTACATTCCCTCGCACGCCATGGTCAACGCCAAGATCGGTTGGGAATTTGAGAAGATCAACGCCTACTTCTACGCTGATAATGTCTTTGACAAGCGTTATGACTATGTAAATGCCTTTGGTGGTACTTATAGTGTCGTTACCGCGGGCGCTACTTACGGTATGATATTCTCATACAATTTCTAGTATCAAGCCTCATTAATTGTAAAAAACAGAAAAGATTGTTAATTGTGTTCAAAAAAGGATGCAGTGAGTCGACTTTTCTGCCTTTCTGCCGAATAACTTGAGCGTACCAACCCTTTTTCCACTTTCACACGGCATTCCACGCGTCGATGACCTGAAAGTCATAAGCGGCA